>JAHFAP010000218.1 GCA_023250495.1 Deltaproteobacteria bacterium
TTCCAGAAGAAGTATCCCTTCGTCAAAGGCACCCTCTTTCGCTCCGGCGGAGGGGCGCTGATGAATAAAGTCCAGACTGAAGCTCTGGCCGGGAGATACGCCTTCGATGTCGTGGGCGGACGGGGCGAAATGATCCAGGCTTTCAAAGAAAGGGGCCTCTTGGCTGCCTACATCTCTCCGGAAACCAAAGTCATCGATCCGGACCTCTTCGACAAAGAGGGTTTCTGGTACACCTATTACGTCGTTCCCACTGCCCTTGGATTCAACACCAAGCTGGTCAAGAAGGAGGAGATCCCGAAGAGCTATGAGGAGCTTTTGGCGCCTAAGTGGAAGGGCAGAAAAATCTCCATGGACAATGAGGCCTACCTCATTTTGCAAGGACTCATCACCGCCTGGGGAAAGGAAAAGGCCGTCAGCTATATGAAGAGACTGGCGGCTCAAGATCCGGTCCTTACCCGGGGAAACACCGAGAGGGTGACGATGACGGGCGCGGGCGAATATCCGCTTGTGATTGCCTATGCGCATGCCGTGGAGTGGGAGAAGTCCAAGGGAACGCCCCTTGATTGGATCGCGCTTGAGCCGGTGGTGGTGGAGATCGACCCGCTGATGATCGGCTCCAAGGCGCCGCACCCCATGGCCGCCAGGCTTTTCCTCGACTTTCTCCTCTCGAAAGAGGGGCAGGAGATGCTCGTAGGATTTCGTCGCATTCCGGTGCGCGCAGATGTGGAACCGCAGCCGACTCGGCTCTTCCGCGGCTATCAGCGCGTGGTCGAGCGGCCCGACGATTACAAGTATTTCTCCGATAACGTAAAGCTGTTCCAGGAGATCTTTAAGACGCGCTGACGCCGCACCCGCATATCCCTCGTCCATTTTTTTCCGCGATCCTGACCGGGATTATTTCGCCTATGGCTAAGTTGGCATGGGGAGAGAAATGTGCTAGGAAATCTGAGGCGCAAAAAAATTGTTGGATAAAGCGAAGGGAGTAAATTCATGGCAACGAAGTTAAAGTTCGGACTGCTGCTGCCGCATTTTTGTGAGTACGGTTCGGCCGAAAGATGTATCGAAGGATCGAAAAAGGCGCAGGCCTATGGATTTGACTCGGTTTGGGTCAGAGACCACCTGGTCTTTGAACCGCACGGAATGGAGGGCGAGGATAACACCCATATCGAGGGGTTGTTGATACTGGCGGCCGTCGCGACGGTCTGCAAAAAACTTACCCTCGGCACCGGTACGATGATCTCGCACCGCCACCCGATTCATTTGGCACAGGCGATGGCGGGCCTCAGCACGTTGTGCGACAGCAATATCATCATGGGTCTTGGCCTCGGCACCTTTCCCCATGAATTCGAAGCGGCGGGTTATAAGAAGACGACTTTACAAGATCGCGCCAACCTGGCAAAAATCAACGCTGCTCTCTGCCGTCGATTCTGGGCCGGTGAAAAGATCAGCTACAAAGACGACTATTACGACTTCAAAGACGTTGAGCTCAAACCGACGCCGAGCAAAAAGATTCCGATTTGGTACGGGGGCGGCACACCAGCTTCCTGCCGTCGCGCAGCGGATTACTGCGACGGCTGGATGCCCGGACGTATTCCCACGGCTACTTTTAATAAGATGGTCAAGTACCTCGAGGAGCAGTGCAAACTAGCGGGACGACCCATGGTTACCACTGGTGCGATCCCAATCACCAGCATCGATAAGAACAGAGACGTCGCCCTCAGCAAGGTTAACGTCAAGGGTCTGATCAACGAAGGCAACGCCCCTAGCAAAAAAACTTGGGTCAAACCGGCATCCGGCACCTTCTCCAAGGTCGAGGACATCGAAGGCCTGCTCATCGCTGGAACACCGGCGGATATCGCCCGCGACACGAAGAGATATGAGCAAGCCGGGCTTAATCACATCGTTTACGACCTCCGGTTCCGTTACGCTGACTGGTACGAACAGATCGACTTGTTGGGCAAAGAGGTTCTGCCGGCATTGCGGGCCTAACCATTTGAACGGTTTGAACAGTTTAAACCGTTCAAGCAGTTCAACAGGTGAGAAAAGGAGCTGCCGATGCACTCTGAGAAGATCACGTTCTACAGCGAGGGGGACAAGCTCAGCGGCGATATTTACCTCCCCAACGGAGAAAAGGGTAAGCCTTGGCCTGCCATCGTTCAGGGGCCGGGCTTCCTCGGCCTCAAGGATGCCAAGCACTACATCATGATGTTCGAGAAGCTCTGCGAGGCCGGCTACGCCTGTCTCTGCTTCGATTACCGCGGCTGGGGCGACAGCGAGGGCAAGCACCGCGGCTGGGTCATGCCCATCTGGCAGGCCGAAGACATTCGCAACGCCGTTTCCTACTTGCAGACCCGCGCGGAGGTCGATCCGAACCGGATCGCCACCTACGGTTCGGGAGGGACCGGCGGCGGAAACGCCATCTACGTGGCGGCGACCGATCAGCGAGTCAAATGCGCGGTTTGCTATCTCGGCGTCAGCAACGGCCGGGACTGGCTCCACTCCATGAGACGGGAGTACGAATGGGTGGACTACCTCAAGCGGATCGAGGAGGATCGGAAAAAGCGCGTTCTCACCGGCTCGGGTGAAATCGTCAGCGCGCGCGAAGAGATCATGGTCCAGACGCCCGAGCGCCAGACGACAACTATCAAAAAGGAAGTCGCGGCGAAGATTCCGGACCAGATGCCGCTGCAGTGCGCCGAGGCGATCCTCGAATACAGCCCTGAGGATGTCGTGCATAAAATCTCGCCGCGGGCGAGCCTCTTCATCGCGGTGGAAAACGACGCCGTGACGCCTGAAGAACAGTCGTTCCGTCTTTATGAGAAGGCTGGGGAACCGAAGAAACTCGTGCTCTACAGACAGACCACGCACTATGGCATTTACAACGACCATTTCAATGATGTCGCGGCCAACGTCGTCGATTGGTACAACCGGTATCTCAAGTACAACAAAATCGACATACAAGAAAGGACCTAGTATCAAAGCATCACGAGCTACCCTCACCTCAATCCTCTCCCTGAGAGGGAGAGGAAGGCGAGAAATTTTGCCAACTCCTCCCTCTCCCTTTGGGAGAGGGTAAGGGTGAGGGAGGAGTTTAATATGCACAAGATTCAGTTCGGAGTCCGAGTTCCCAACTCGGGCCCGCTTTCCAGCATCGAGAATATTGTCAAGGCGACGAAGCAGGCGGAGGAATTGGGTTTCGATTCGATCTGGGTCCACGATCACGTTGTTTGGAGCTCGGAGATGCACCGTCACCACATCTCTTCCGGCGCTGCCGAAGCGATCACCGATACCCAGGACGCAAACTTCTTCGAGGCGACGTCTGTCTTGTCCTACCTGGCTTCGGAGACCAAAAAAATTACTCTCGGCGTTGCTTGCTTGGTCATGCCGTGCCGTAATCCAATCTATGCGGCTAAACAGTATGCGACGCTGGATTGGCTCGCCAAGGGTCGGTTAATCGTCGGTGTTGGCCTCGGTTCCAAAGCAACGCGCGAATCGGACGAATTCGGCGTCTTCGGCGTGCCGTACGACAAGCGCGGCGACCGCGCCGATGAGTATATTCAGGCAATGAAAGCCGTATGGACCCAGCCCCTAGCTTCTTACCAGGGGGAGTTTATCCGGTTTAAGGACGCGGAAATCTATCCGAAGCCGGTACAGAAGCCACATCCGCCGGTCTGGGTAGGCGGCTGGATGAAGCTGGCGGCGAAGCGGGCCGGCAGATATGGTGACGGCTGGATTCCCGGCTGGCTATCTCCTGGGGAGATGAAAGTGGGATGTGACATATTGGCGCAAACCGCCAGAGAGAACGGCCGCGATCCGTCGAAGATCACCATCGCCGTCGAGAAACTCGCGACGATCGGCAAGACTCGCGACGAGGGCCTCAACCTTGCCACGCCGACGCTCAAGACCAGCAGCGAAAGCTACGAACGCGATATCGACAGCATGCAATTTGCGCTAGATCGCCACATCTTCGGTTCGGTTAGCGACGTCCGCCGCAGAATTGACGAATTTATAGAGGCTGGCGTGCAGCACTTCGAGCTCAAGATCATCTATCCAACCATGGATAGCTTGGTTAAGCAGATGACACTTTGGTCCGAGGAGATTCTGCCGCATTATGACTGAATAGCTCTCAGCGATCAGCTTTCAGCTTTTTCCTGACTGCTGAATGCTATAAACCATGAAACTTTCTTTTACATTGAATGGCCGCCGGGTTGAGACCGAATGCGAGCCACAGGAGACCCTGGCCGAGCTTTTGCGCGAGCGGCTGAACCTCACCGGTACGAAAATCTCCTGTGAGGTTCAGGTCTGCGGCTCATGCACGGTCCTGGTCGACGGTCTTCCGGTAAGCTCCTGCACGCTGCTCGGCTACGAGGTCCGCGGCCGCGAGGTCGTGACCATCGAAGGGCTCGCCCGGTCGGATGGAACGCTCCATCCGATCCAGCAGGCCTTCATCGACGAGTTCGCCTTTCAGTGCGGCTTTTGCACTCCGGGGATGATTCTCTCGGCCAAGGCGCTGCTGGATGAAAATCCCAAGCCATCGCGCGATGAGATCATCCACTATATGGACGGCAACATCTGCCGCTGCACCGGCTATGTCTCCATAGTTGCCGCCATTCAGCGTGCCGCTGACGTGATCGCCAAGGAGACAAAGAAGTGAGTGCGCAAAAGAAGACCGACTTTACTGTCGTCAACCATTCGGTCCCGCGCCGGGACGGAGTCGCCAAGGTTACCGGCAAGGCGCCGTACGTGAGCGACTTGAAGCTCACCGGAATGGCCTATGCCAAGGTCCTGCGCAGCCCTTACGCCCACGCGCGCATCGTCTCGATCGACGCTTCGCGCGCCGCGAGCCGGCCGGGAGTCGTCGCCGTCCTGACGCAAAACGATCTGCAAGGCATCAATCCCTACTACGGCCACGCGGTGAAGGACCACCCGCTCATAGCTATTGACAAAGTCCGCTACGCCGGCGAGCCGGTTGCGGCCGTGATCGCGGAGAGCGAGCGCGCCGCCTTCGAGGCGCTGGAATTTATCGATGTCCGCTACGAGGAATTGAAGCCGGTCCTCACGCCGACGGAGGCCCTCGAGAAAGAAGCGCCTCTGCTTCATGAAAAGAAGTTCGAGGCCGGCGCGCTGCGCGGCTTCGAAGGAGAGGTCACCGCCGGACGCGGCACGAACATTTGCCAGGAGGCGCATGTCAAATGGGGCGACGTTGAAGAGGCTTTCAAAACAGCCGCAGCCGTCGTCGAAGGCGAATACTATTTTCCCATGGCCTACGCCTACGCGATGGAGGCTTACGTGGCTATCGCGGATGTCAACGACAGCGGCGTCACTGTCTATTCCTCGGCTCAGCATCCTTTCATGGTGCGCCATGATCT
>JAHFAP010000219.1 GCA_023250495.1 Deltaproteobacteria bacterium
GCTCAAGGAGGGGCCGAACAGTTCGCCAGTTGTCAGAAAACCGGTTGTGAATTCGTTGCCTTCGTAGTCGACGCGGGCAAGCTTGACCTGCCCACCGAGAACGCAGAAGAGAACGCTGCAGCGCTCGCCCTGTGTGTAGATCGTGCTCCCGTGCCGGAATGTCTGCATCGTCGCCGCTGGACAGTTGCGTTGCAGATCCTGCAAAGACAGGCCGGCCAAAAGTGAACAATGCTCTAGACTGTTCGACGCACCGTCATGAGATGCTGTGGCTATTGTTCGCATTCCGCTCTCCCGAGTGCCGGTTCCACTCGTCTAACGTGCGACGCTAACCGGCAGGCAGCTGGCGGCCTGTCCGGTTGAGCAAGAAGTTAGGTAACACATATCGATACTGATCAACTACCGGTGCCCTTTAGCCAAGCACCGAGAACCGCACCCAAGAAACCCACAAGAGCGGCAGCGATAGGAATCCACCACCGCGATCTCTCCTCAAAGGCACTTGCACGGACCTGCAGCTCTATTGCCGTCTTTAACAGGATTTCGACTTGCGCCTCATTAAGAGTTTTAGAGCCAGCTTTGTTTGATTGTAAGAACCGTCCTTCTTTTTTTGTGCTATTTCGTCGCTCGTAAGTTCTCTGAGGCTCTCGACATCGACAGTGCGTTCAAGGGAGCGGCTCCACCTTAAATAATAATTATCGTGCAACACCTCAATGCCTTCTTTTTCTTTTTTTTCTCGCCAGATTTCCTTCCCAAAGAATTCTGGATGCCTGTAAAAAAGAAGATCCCATTTCTCCGGCTTTACACTTAGGGGCTTCTCCCCAAGAACCGTTTTCCAATGCTCAACTGGTCTGGTATCCCAAAGGTGTGTCCCCATAACTTGAATCGCCGCCATAATGTCAGCAAGCCTTTGAGGATGCTCCAAATATGGTGATGAGCGCACCTCCTTCGTGCGCAGTTTATTTTTTAGCCATCCGAACATGGTCTGCTCCGGATTATCAATGCTACCTAACTATTAAGTCTGCTGCAGCTCTTCCCGCAGTGTATGCGGTACCTCCGCAATCTGAGAAGAGCAAAATCTGATGCAATATCCTTCATTGACTCGCGCTTTGTCAATATCTCTCCCCGACAAACGCTGCCCGTCCGGCGGTGTATGCGGATATCAGCCCGCAGTGTAGCATTTCGAGGGTTAGTTCCCGGTGACGCAATCTATTTTCGCGAAGATCTCGTTGAGCCTGGCCGTGACCGGCGCCGGCAGGGGAGGTTTCGTCAGCGATTCGATGTTGGCTTTCAAATGCTCCACGCTACCGGTACCGCTGAGAACGACGTGGACTCCCGGCTCAAATCGGCAGAATCGGTAAGCGCCATCCACAATTGTCGATGCCTTTCCATCACCGAGCAAAAAATCCAACGGCTCCTGCGGATTGCAGGCATTGCGATCCACCAGGCCCTTCTGGACCAATTCGGCACAGATCTCCTTTAATCGCTCCGGACGGCTCAAAGCCCTCCGTACGGCGAACATCACCAAAGTGCCGACGTTTTCTTCCAGAGTTTTTGCAAAAACCCGATTCCGCGCTGACTGATTCAACATGCTGAAGCCGACCATGATGACGTCCCAATGGCCGTCCTCCAGCGCCTGCTGCAGCATGCGGTGCGGCGAGTCTTCGACAAAGGCCTCGGTGATGCCGACGAAGCGGATCTTGCCCTCCTCGCGCATCTTCACAAGAACCGGAAGCAGCTTCGTTGACGCATAGGCGTAATCTCCGGGCTCCACGCCGTGGGCGTGGTAGACATCGATGTAATCGGTGCGCAGGCGCCGAAGGCTCTGCTCCAAACTTTTCCTGGTCTCCCCGGCGGGATCACTCGAATCTGCCAGCGGGAATTTCATCTTTGTGGAAATAATAATTTTGTCTCTGGGAACCGCGCTGACAGCTTTCCCGACGATCTCCTCCGTGCCGTAAACTTCGGCCGTATCCAGAAAGTTCACGCCCATATCCAACGCCTGCCGGACCAACGTTATACATTCCTTCTCAGATTTGTTGTCGCGCCGGCCCAGACGGCTGGGCCCGCCACAGCCAAGCCCGGCCACGCCGACCTTCAAGCCGGTCCGTCCTAAGATGGTGTATTCCACTTGGAGATCTCCTGAAAAATAATAATAGGAGCTGGCGTCACCGCCACTTTGGCGAGAATCAAGCCCTCGCCGATTTTGCTTTCCCTCTTTTTCGATTAGGAGGCTGCTTCAATCCCTTTCCCATCAAGACAAAATCCAATATATCGCTCCGCGTTATGATGCCCACTAACTTCCCTTTCTCCACCACCGGCAATGAACCGATGCGGTGGCGGCGCAGGAGCTTCACGGCGGTGACAAGAGGAGTCGTCGGCCGCACGGCCATTACGTTGTAGCTCATGACCTCTTCGACCGTGTAAGTTGCGGCAAACTTGTCTATCTCCTCAGGTCGGTTGATCATCATGCTGGTTGGGTAAGCGTCCCGGATGTCTCGGTCGGTCACTATTCCGACAAGTCTATCGTCATCCACTACCGGCAATTGGTTGATTCGGTGCTTTGCCATGACTTGTCTGGCAATCGCAATGCTGTCAAAGACCTCTACCGCTAAAACCTCTCTCGTCATCCATTCAGCAACCGTAATCATGTTGCCTTTCCTTCATGGACCTTCCCGAGACGGATCTATTTCAACCCTTGGATTTGCCTTCGTCCTTCGCGAGCTTTAGAGCCGTTGAATTGATACAATAACGCTGATTCGTAGGTCGTGGACCATCATCAAACACGTGCCCTAAATGGGCGCCGCAGCGGCTGCACAGCGCCTCGGTTCTGCGCATCAAGAAGCTGTTGTCTTCCTCGGTCTCTACATTTTCTGGTTTGATCGGTTCCCAAAAGCTCGGCCAGCCCGTCCCCGAGTCAAACTTCGTCTCCGAGCTGAACAACTCGTTGCCGCAGCAGGCGCACCTGTAAACTCCCTTTTCTTTGGAATTCCAGTACTCGCCTGTGAATGCCGGCTCGGTGCCCTTTTTCCGACAGATGCGGTACTGGTCGGGCGTAAGCTCTTTCTTCCACTCTTCCTCGCTCTTGCGAATTTTCTCGCTCATATTCGAGGCAGCTCCTTAACGAGTCATATTGATGAACTGGAGAGGAATCCCGATGCTCGCGCCCCGCACCGCCTTGATCACGGTCTGCAAATCGTCGATCTGCTTTGCTGAGACGCGGACCTGCTGGTCCTGAATCGCGGCCTGGACCTTCAGATTCAACCCTTTGATGAGTTTCACGACCGTTCGGGCCGTCTCCGTATCCACCCCTTCTTTGATGGCGATCTCCCGCTGGATCATTCCGTGAGCCGCGGGCTGCATCTCTTTCGCCTCGAGAGCTTTCGGGTCGATCTTTCGCCGCACCAGATTCTCGACGAGCGCCTCCTGAACCGCCCTCATCTTCATCTCGTCCTCGGTGCCGACATGGATCTTTTTTTCCTTTTTGTCCAGGGTGATTTCCGTCTTGGACTGGCGAAAATCGTAGCGCGTGAGGATCGTTTTCCTGGCGACGTTCACCGCGTTGTCGACCTCCTGAAAGTCCACGCGGCTCACGATATCAAAAGATGCCATAAAAGCTATGATCTCTCGCCATTCTGATTAGAGGGCGGCGTCGGCCTTCGCGGCGAAGATAAAATCGCTCTCGGTCAAGCCGTCGATCTTGTGCGTCCAGAGGGTGAGCTTCACCTTGCCCCAGGCGAGATAGATGTCGGGATGATGGCCCTGCCCCTCGGCCAGCTCGCCGACTCTATTGGTATAGTCCAAGGCGTCGCGGAAGTTTTTGAACTTGAACTCCTTTTCGAGATGATGCTCAGCCACGACTTTCCAATCTCCGCCGAGCTTCTCCAGCAATGCAGTTATCTCTTTGCCTTTTAGCGGCGGCACGCCGCCTCTGCACGGAACACACTCTTTGGCTGCCAATTCGCTCATACCTCACCTCCCGTAAACTTTCCGATACCGACGGCAAACATCGCTAGACCCGTAACAAATCGCTTACGTCGCTCTCGGGGTTGTGCCGCGTCGGCTCACCCTCCCAACGCCACGGAGGTAATGCAGGGAAGTCCGCTTGCAATCACGCGTGAGCTGGAGTCATCGACGGAGATCAGCTCCCCATCAGAGGTGCCGGCGAGGATTCCGCGACCGTTGGGATTTGAACACATACTCATGACGCCGCCGCGCAGGCCGGCGACCACCGGCTCCCAATGGGATCCGGCATCACGGCTGCGGAGAATAGCGGCGTCGGCGCCTGACTCCCTGAGCCAAGTGTTCGGTCGCCCGCGGGCGCTCCCCAGGTAAACGACGCCGTTGCCATCTTCGGCCAAGGACATGCCGTAGTCGTGACTTGGGGGCGTGATCTCTTCCCAATGCGCGGCGCGGTCGAAGCTGCGAAAGACTTTGTCCCCGCAGGCGGCGAAGACCATTCCAGGTTTTCTCTCGCAGGGAAGAACCTCGTGCACGTCCGGATCGGTGAGCCCCTCGTTGGCCGCTATCCAACTCTTCCCGCCATCGTCGCTAAGCAGTAAGCCGCCTACTTCGATGGCGGCGTAGAGCCGCGCCGGAGCAGCCGGGTCGACGGCCAGATACCGGGTCCGTGACTGAAGCTCAGGACTGGGCGGGAAGGTCGCTCCTTTGCTGCCGATCCGCACGCCTTCCATCTCTTCCCAGCCGCCTCCATTCTTGCTCTTGTAGACCGCTGACGGAATCGTTCCGACCATCACTGTGCCGGGCAGCGCCAGCGCGGAAAATAGCATCAGCTTGGGAACGTTGGGATTGGACCGTATCCAGTGCGCCCCGCCGTCCCTGGTGAGGAAGAGACCCGAATGCTCGCTTCCCGCATAAACCAGCTGTGGCTCTTCCGGATCTACGGCCAAGCAGGTCAAGGACCAGTAGGTCAGGGCGCGCTGCGCCTGCTGCCACTCTTCACCGCGCCGTTCGAAGCGATACCAACCCGATTGTGTCGCAAGGTGTAAAGTCTCTTTTTTGCCGTTGGTTTTGTTCATCGCTCTCTCCTTATTGGTCAAAAGCATATAGCACCGCCGGGTTATCGACAAGAATTTTTCGCCTGATTCTTTCGTCCGGCGCGAACTGGAGCAGCAGATCGAGAAGATCGCCATCGTTGGGAGTCTTGCCTGGGGCGAAGTTGTTCGAGTGGGGCCAATCGGTCCCCCAAATGACGCGATCCGGAGCGGCCTCGATCACCGCGCGAGCGAAAGGAACCACGTCGATATAAGGAAGACCCAGGTAAGAATGAACTCCAGCGTTGCAAATTTTATCCGCGCCGCTGACCTTCACCCAGAATCGAT
>JAHFAP010000220.1 GCA_023250495.1 Deltaproteobacteria bacterium
GTGCCGAGACCCACGTGAGCGAGATCAGCATTGGTGATTTCAAGCTCGCTCTTTCTGGCGTTGGCTTTCACGGTTATTCAACCTAATAGATGAGGGCTGACAGCTTTTTTGCTGATGGCTGATTGCTATTTACCGCTCCGGCACGTAGACGTAGCCGTCCATTAGGAGGCGGGCGGTGCGCGCCAGCGCCGCCTTGGAGAGCTGAAGTTTGCCGTTGTTCTCCGCGGTCTCGATCTCCACTTGGATAGTTCCTGACGGGTGGCCGATCCTTACGGCAGGCGGGTCAGTCGGTTGAACCTGACGGTAAATTTCGTTCACGATGGTTCCCTCGATCTTAGCCGCGGCGCCGAGACAGACCGCTCCGGTTACGGCGTAGGCCTTGTGCAACTTCTGCAGCGCGGTCATGCGCGCGACGAGGTCAACCTCCGACGCTTCCACTTTTCCCTTGGGTGTCTGATAGGTCATGGGCGGAGAGACGAGGGCGATCTTGGGGACGCCGGGACTTTTTTTGGTCGCCTCTTCTTTCTTGGCGATGCCCATGATCTCGGCCACCACCGAGCGGATCTCCTCGCATTTTTTCAATAGCGGGCCGTTGCCGGCGATCTCTTCGAGCGTCTCGTTGCCTTTCAGCCCCAAATTCGTGGCGCGCACGAAGACAAACGGATTCGCAGCGTCCACCATGGAGACGGTGAGTCTGCCGACGGTGGGAAATTGAATCTCTTCGCTAACTTTTCCCGTGGGCAGGAGCTTTCCTGTCACGGCGCCGCCGGAATCGAGAAAATCGAGCAGGATCTTCGAGCCGGCGCCGGGAGCGCCGTCGATGCGGAACTCCCCCTCGCTCTGGAACTCGCCGTCGCGCACCCGAAATTCCGCCACGATGATTTTTTTGGTGTTGGTGTTGTAGATGCGCACCTTGGTGACCGGCTCTTTGGGCTCGATCAGACCTCGCAGCAAGGCGAACGGCCCGACCGCCGCTGACGTGTTACCGCAGTTGCCGGTGTAATCGATCACCGGCGATGCGATCCCGACATAGCCGAAGGTGTAGTTGATGTCCGTTCCCGGCACGCTGGGCGGGCCGATGTAAGCGACCTTGCTCGTGAGCGGGTCGGCACCGCCCAGGCCGTCGATCTGCCTGAAATCAGGGCTGCCGAAAGCGGCAAGGACCACCTGATCTCTTGCTTTAGATTCGCGCGGCAGATCCTTTTCCAGAAAAAAGATCGGCTTGCTCGTGCCGCCCCGATATATCGCGCATGGAATCTTCATCGTTCACATCTCCTCTACTTCATATCTCATAAAAACCTTAGTCGTCGCAACCGCGCTTTCCGAAGGCCGTTTATCTGCTGATCACCACTTCGTCCACTCTGTCCACCTCTTTGAGCCTGACCCTGACCTCGCCCTCAGCGGGCAGGTTGACCTTCTTGCCGACATAATTGGCCGCGATCGGCAGCTCGCGCCCGCCTCGGTCGATCAGGACCGCGAGATGAATCGCCTTCGGCCGGCCGAGGTCGATGAGATGGTCCACGGCGGCGCGCACGGTGCGGCCGGTGTTCAGAACATCGTCGACCAGAATGATCGTCTTGTTGGTGATGTCGAACGGAATCCGGGTGTTGTCCACCTTTCCGCCGGGCAGGAGGGTGTTCAGATCGTCGCGGTAGAGCGTGATGTCCATCTCGCCCAGAGGAATCTCTTTGCCGCCGAGTTTTTTCATTATCCCGCACAGGCGCCTGGCGAGATGAATGCCCCGGGTCCTGATGCCGATAAAGGCGAGCTGCGCGGAGTCTTTGTGCTGCCTGAGAAGCTCCCGGCAGAAGCGCTCGAGGTTTTTTTTGATTTCCTGCCCGTTCAAGACCCGGGCGCTTTTCTTTTTAGCTCTGTTCATAGGCCACGCGCACCATCGTCTCCAGCAGAATCTGAGCCCCCAGGCAGATCTCTTCAGGGTCGGTCCACTCCAGGGGGCTGTGGCTGATGCCTTTTTTGCTGGGCACGAAGATCATGCCGGCGCGGGTAATCTTGGCCATCTGCATCGCGTCGTGACCCGCGCCCGAGGGCATAATCTCATAGGGGACCCTTTTTCCCTCGCAGATCTCTTTTATCAGAGGGAGCAAGCTCTCATCCAGAGCCACAGGCTCCTCGGATCGGATCGGCAGGATCTCCACGGTGATATTTCTCGTTGCGGCGATCTCTCTCGCGCGGCTTTGGACCAGCCGGGCGACCCGCGCCTTGGCCTCACCGGAGATGCTGCGGATGTCGACGGACAGCTCCGCCTTTCCGGGAATGGCGTTGATGACCCCGGGCTCGATCTTCATCGCGCCGACAGTGCCAACGACCCGCCCTTTTTCCATCGCGGAATATTTGCTGCAGAGCTCTTCGATGTAGGTGATCAGCTGCGCGGCTGCGACCAGCGCGTCTTTTCTCATCTCCATCGGCGTCGTGCCGGAGTGGTCCGCCTGTCCCGTGAAGATGACTCTGAGACGGGTCGGCGCCGCGATCGCCGTAACGATGCCGATCTTCTTTTTTTTCGCCTCAAGCACAGGCCCCTGCTCTATGTGAAGCTCGAGATAGGCCTTGACCGAGTTGGGGTCTCGCCTGAGCGACGGCAGATTGTCTCGATAAACGCCCATGCTCGCCAGGACGTCCTCCAACTTGGTGCCGTGAGCGTCCACGGCGTTGGCCAAGTCTTCCATGCGCACCTGGCCGGCGAGCAGGCTGCTGCCGAGGGTTGAGAAGCCGAAGCGGCTCGACTCCTCGCCGACGAAGCAGACGACTTCGACCGGGCAGGGGAGGGGGACGCGATTATCCTTGAGTGTCCTGACCGCTTCCAGAGCGCCGATCACGCCCACCGGCCCATCGAATTTGCCGCCTTGCCTTACGCTGTCTAGATGAGAGCCTGCCAGCACCGCCGCTGCCTTGGGATTGGCGCCGTTCAGCCGGCCGAAGATATTTCCGATTCTATCAACGTGGACTTTGAGACCGGCCTGCGTCATCAAGTGAATCAAGAGCTGCCTGCTCCTCAGCTCTTTGATTGAGAAAACCAGGCGCGTCACCGAGCCGTGGTCGCCCAGGCCGATCCTGGAGATGGCATTGAGGTCGCTGAGCAGGCGCTGCTTGTTGATGACGACGCTTTCGGAAAGAAGATATCTCTGGTCTTCCTGGCGGCGCAAATTCATAAACCCTATTCTACCAGTTTCGGGTCCTGCAGAAAAACTGCTCCTTCTAGGCCAATGGATTATCTTGGAAAAGGGAAGGGGGTGTGTTATTGGAGAGGCGGATGAACGAAGTTGCAAACAAAATCGCGGAAATGCTCCTTCGAACAGAAGCTATCCAGGTCTATCGAGAGCGACCCTTCGTCTTCGTCTCCGGCAGGGTCTCACCGGTGTACATCGACTGCCGGCGATTGCTCTCTTTCCCCGATGTCCGCGAGGAGATCATCAGTCAGATGGCGAAAAAGGCTGAGACGGAGATCGGGCTCAATGCGATCGACGTCGTTGCCGGAGGAGAGACCGCCGGTATCCCGTACGCCGCCTTTGTATCGCAGAAACTGAAGAAACCGATGATCTACATCCGCAAGCAGCCAAAGGGGTACGGCGGGACCAAGCAGATCGAGGGCATCCTTGAGGCGGACCAGCGGGTCTTACTGGTCGAAGATCTGATCACGGATGGGATGAGCAAGCTGCGCTTCAACATCGGAATACGGGGGGCGGGATCCAAGATCACCCATTGTCTCTGCATCTTTGAGTACAGCTCCGATACTCTCGACCTCCATGAGGGAAAGAAGAATCTGGCCGAGCACGACATTCAGTTGCACACGCTCGCAAACTGGGATCACGTCCTGAGCGCTGGCCTCAGCAAGAAGTACCTGAGCAACGAAGCGAGCAAGCAGATCCTCGATTTTCTTAAAGACCCCGAGAACTGGGGCCGCAAGATGGGCTTCGTCTGAAAAAGTTTAAGGGTTTCAGGGTTACAGGGTTAAAGGGTTCAACCGTTCCCAACCCTGAAACTCTTAAACCCTTCAACCCTTAAACACTTTATCCCTTCGGGTAAAGTTCTTTGAAGAAGCCTTCCTTTTCCAGCTCGTTCAGAAACCTCATGTTGATGAAGTCTTCCGCCTTCTTGTCCTTAGCCGCGGGCAGCCGCCTGGTCAGCTCGTCAACGGCATAGCGAAACCCCTGCATGTCGGGGAAGGCCCGGCGATCAGTGGTCTGGGCGTAGCTGGCATAGGTGGCCTCGAGGATCTCCGGGTCGGTGATCTTCAAGTACTTGGCCATGATCTTCTTGGTCCCTTCTTTGTTGGTGAAGCCATAGTGGATGCCGGCAATGAATCCTTTGAGGCAGTTCTTCACCAGCTGCGGATTCTCCCGGATCACGCGGTCCGTGGTCTCGACGACCTGCTGGGGATACGGAATCGAAAGCTCCGCCAGGTTAACGAGGACGTTGAAGCCCTGTTTTTTGGCTGTGATATCAAAAGGCGGCGCGATGATGGTGGCCTCGATGCTGCCGGCTACTAATCCCTGGAAGCGGCTTGGCTGGGCGCCCATCTGGATGATCGTGACGTCCTTCGCTGGATTGAGGCCGACTTTTTCCAGCAGCAGCCGGACTGCCGTGTCGGTGTTGGAGCCGAAGCGGCTGATGGCGATTTTCTTTCCTTTGAGTTGCTCCAAGCTCGTAATGCCCTTGGCCGTGATCAAGTTGTATGGGAGCGTGTTGATGTAACCAGCGACGGCGATCGTATCGGCTCCTGCCGAACGGGATGCGATCGTGACCGGGCCAGAGGTGATGGAAAATTTAACCTCTCCGGCCAGCGCGGCCTGGGCCAGGAGCGAGCCTCCCTCGAAGAGCACCAGCCTCGCGTCGATTCCGTATTTCTGAAAGAGACCGGCGTCCCTGGCGACGAACGGATGAATGAGAGCCCCCGACAATCCCGCGACTCCCACGACCACCGGCGTCTGGGTTTGCGCCGGCAACGGGAGAGGCAGGAGCAGGAACAGGGCAACCGACAGTGCGGCTAAATTTTTCACTATGTTTCCTACGCTACCTTCTTTTTGTCTTTCTGAATCGCCCAGTAGACTTGCTCCGGACTCAGCGGGAGATCGTAAACTCTTACTCCTATGGCATCAGCTACCGCGTTGCCGATCGCCGCGGGTGTCGGCGCGAGCCCCGGCTCGCCCAACCCCTTCGCGCCGTACGGTCCTTCCGGCTCAGGACATTCGACGATGATCGGGATCATCTCCGGCAGGTCCAAGGCCGTGACCAGGTGATAGTCGAGGAAGGAAGGATTGCGGACTTTTCCCTTCTCGTCGATGACGAGATGCTCGTGCAGCGCTGAGCCGATCCCCAT
>JAHFAP010000221.1 GCA_023250495.1 Deltaproteobacteria bacterium
CAGCACGACCAGCGCGCTCGTGCCGGCGGTGGCAAACTGAACGCTTCCCGCCATCAATGCCTGGATGCTCGGGGTCGGCTCGATGAAAGTGATCTTGAGGTCGATTCCCTCTTCCTTCATATAGCCCCGGTCCAGAGCGACGGGATAAATCAAATGCTGAAAGCTCTTGCTCGCAATTGCGAGGTTTACGGTCTGCGACATCGCCGCCTCTGCGCCGAAAAGCAGCAACACCGCAAGAGCCAATCCGAATGTCAGGTTTGCAATCCTTTTCATGTTACCAGCTCCCTTCTCCTGTACCTCAGGGTGTCAGGCTTTGGTTATTTTATTAATCTCTTCTGTCAGCACCCAAAACCGAGAAAGCAAATAATAAAAGCCCAAGGGAGACGAGCCCTCCTTTCCCTCTTTTCCTCGCCTCACGGCCGCCAGCCCGTTCGGTTGAGCTGCTGATCGGCCTCCAGAATTCATAGGCGCCTTAGCCAAACTCAGCCACCCACAAGCCCCAAATCGAATCGCCTATAGCGACGGAGGAGGCCAAAATCCTGCTCATCCGTTGTGCAGACGGTTGCGCCAATCTGCAAGGCGCACAGGACGATCAACACATCATTAAAT
This sequence comes from Deltaproteobacteria bacterium, assembly GCA_023250495.1. Lineage (GTDB taxonomy): Bacteria > Desulfobacterota > Binatia > UBA9968 > UBA9968 > JAHFAP01. The sequence goes on from JAHFAP010000221.1 coordinate 610, forward strand.
AAAGCAGGAACTTTAGATCTGTATTCCGGCTGTTCCTTTCGGATCCTTGCCAGAATCCGCCCGGCTTCATTCCACGAGCCATGCGTTGGCGTAACGACACGCCCCACTCGTTCGGACTGGGACACAAACTGATGAATAAGCCTTATTCCGACAGAGTCTATAGCTCCGACATTGAGTTCAGCAGAAACAACGGAAGATAGATAAGTAGAAGGCAACGACCCACGCAGAAGTTCATACTCCTTGCTGCCAGGCCCTTCTTGAATAGCGTGGACGTAGATGTTGGTGTCGAAGATAACCTTACGCCCGGTCTGAGGTGGCATCGACGACGTGTCCTCTGCCTTTGTCCAGGAGTTCCTTTAAGGCCTTTGCGAGTTCGACCTCGTCGGCTGCCAAATCTAAGGCTCGGTGAATGGTCTCCGTCTCTGTTCGGGTACCAAGGTGTTTCTGCGCCCTGTGGAGCTTAGCTACATCCAGCCGATAATTTTTTCTCTGCAGGCTTTGTTTCATTTCCAGTGACCCCTCAATGCAATACAGACATGTACCAAATTCTATCTGTATTGTCAAATTATTTTGAAGCGCGTCATCACGGCCTCCAGCCGATTCTGTTGAGCTGCTGGTCAGCCTCCAGGGCGAAGCTGAAGTCGTAGGCGCGAGCGTTGGGAATATCGTTAGTGACGCCGGCGACTTGACGGATGATTACGAGGTCGTTTCTCTGGGTCTCGTCATCCACTGTCCCATTAGTGGTGAAGGTGTTGATCAGATCGTCGTAGACTCGGGCGGCTTGAGAGCGTTCCACGCCGGAAAACTTTGTCATGGCGGCGATCGTTCCCTCGCGGTCCTTGCGGACGAGACGTAGCGCCTTGAGAGTCGCCTTGACAAAGCCTGCGACCATCTTGGGCTGCTCCTTGATTAGCTTGTCGGAGGTAGCCAGCGTGCCCCAGGAGTTCTTCACCTCGTTGCCGAAAAAGAAGAGCTCCTTCATGCCGTTGTCCAGGCCGATGTAGCGCTGATCCGGGCCCAGGATCGCGGCATCCGCTATGCCGGAGATTAAGGCCGTCAACTGATTATTCGACCCTGGATCGATGATCGTCACGTCCTTGTTGCCGTCGAGGCCGTACTTGGTGAGGATCTGCCTGAGCATAAAGGTGGTGGCGGCGGCGATGCCCGTGGTGGCGATCTTCTTTCCCTTCAAATCCTTCGGGCTGGAGACATTCGGCCGGACCAAGAACCATTGAAGCACCCGGTCACTGGCGGCGATGACGACTTTTAAGGGCGCCGAGCCCTTTGCGAGGGCGAGCAGGGCGCTGGTGCCGGAGCCGGTGAATTGGAGGCTTCCAGCCATTATCGACTGAATGCTCGGAGTCGCCTCGATGAAGACAAGATTAAGGTCAATGCCCTCTTCCCTCATGTAGCCTCGCTCCTGAGCTATCGGATAGATCACCAGTTGAAAGGTCTTCGTCGGGATCGACATGCTGACGGTCTCCAGGCCAAACGCTGCTCGTGTCGGAAGAAGCAGGCAAGTCAGTAGGAACAGCCAACTCACGGTCTTGCCCTTAGCTAGTTTTCTTCGAACAAGCCCCTGCTGCAATAACGGTTCTTTCACTCGGTTCATGTTCTCACCCTCCTATCTAGGCTAGCAGTGAAACGACCGGAAATTATACCCTGGGGATGAGATATGGCAAGAGAATTTATTAGGCTGGTTCGGGAGGGAGCTATTTCTTCTTCTCTCTCAACGTCCTCCACACGCGCTCGGGAGTTAGAGGGAGGTCGCGGATGCGCACGCCGTAGCCGCGGGCGAGGGCGTTGGTGATCGCGGGGGCGACGGAGACGAGCCCTCCTTCGCCCATACCGCGCGCGCCGTGGGGTCCGGGGCCGTCTTCGTTCTCGACCAGGAGGGTGTGAAACTCTTTGGGCACGTCGGAGAAAGTGGGAACGCGGTAATCGACGAGGCTGGAGTTCACGAGCTGGCCTCCTTCGTAAATCATCTGCTCAAACATCGTGTGGCCGATCCCCATCATGGCCGCGCCCTCTTCCTGCCCGATGCAGCCTTCCGGATGTATCGCCTTGCCCACGTCCGCCACCGAGACGTAGCGTTTGATCGTGACCTCGCCGGTCTCTTCGTCCACCTCCAGCTCGGCGGTTCCCATGCCGATCTCCCAAAATACAGGAAGCGTGCCGGTGATTTCCGGTCCGACATCGCCATGACCGATCAGCTCGCCTCCGGCGCCGCCGAAGCGGCGCGCCATGGCCTCGCAAAAACTCAGTCTCATCTCGCCACAGATCATAGCGCCGTCTACTAGCTGCACTTCCTTTGGCTTGACGCGAAAAACCTCCGCGCCGATCTTGAGGAGCTGATTTTTGAGATCGCGCGCCGCGCGCAGGACCGCGGTGCCCATGAGCGTGGTCGAGCGACTCGAACCTGTCGAGGCGTCGTAAGGCGTAACCTTGGTGTCCGCCCCGCCGACGTGGATCGCTTCGAGCGGCAAGCTGAGTTCCTCAGCGATGATTTGAGAGAGAACCGTCCTTACTCCCTGTCCCATCTCCGTGCTGCCAGCAAAAACCGCGATTGTGCCATCCGGCTGGAGGCGGACCATCGCAACGGAGATTGGCGTCGCGCCGGCATTGGTCGCGCCGCAGGCAAGCCCCATCGCCGCGCCTTTTTTCTTCGAGCGCCTTTTCCACTGACTCGTCCAGACGAGCGTTTTTAGGCTCGATGCGAGGTTTGCATCCATGCCGCGCAGCTTGGGGCGAAGCTCCTCGCCCTTCTTGAGGAAATTCTTGAGTCTCAGCTCCGCGGGGTCCATGCCCAGCTTGGCGGCGATGATGTCCATCTGCGACTCGGAAGCGAAGATCGTCTGCGGCGCGCCGATGGCGCGGAAGGAGCCAGCGGAGCCGGAATTGGTGTAAACCGCATAGGCGTCGGTGCAAATGTGCGGAATTCTGTACGGCCCGAGGACCCGAGTCGCCGCGCGAATTGCGACCTGTGGCCCATTGTCCGCGTAGCCGCCCGTGTCGAGGTAAATTTCGGCCTCGCGCGCGACCAGAGTCCCGTCTCTTTTAACTCCCGTCTTCAATCTCACTCTGGCCGCGTGCCTCCGGACGGTGAGCATCGATTCGGCGACGGAGTTGCAGATCCTGACCGGCCCTCTCGCCTTGCGCGCCAAAGCGACGACCAGCGGTTCAAACTTCGTGTAGGACTTGCTGCCAAAACCGCCGCCCAAAAAAGGGATGACCATCCTCACCTTGGTGGGATGCAAGCCGAAAACCTTGGCGATATCTCCGCGAACCTGGAAAGGATGCTGCGCCGACGACCAGACCGTGATCCCCTCGTCGTTGAAATCAGCGATGACGGAGTGCGGCTCAAGGGCGTAGTGATAGACCATGGGAAAGGTGAAGGTATCTTCGAAGATCTCGTCCGACTCGGCAAAGCCTTGACCGATATTCCCCTTCTCCACGTGCTCGTGGCCGCAAATATTGTCGTGCTGATTCTCGTGGATCAGCGGTGCGTCTTTGGCGCGAGCCGCGTCCAGACCGACCGCGGCGGGAAGCTCTTCATATTTCACCTGGATCAGCGCGAGCGCCTCCGCCGCCGTCCGCTGATCCACGGCAGCGACCGCGGCCACGGGCTCGCCGACGTAGCGAACTTTTTCGATCGCTATGACCGGGCGGCCGTTGTAATAAGGATGTGTGTCGGAAATATCGGCGGCGGTGAGAACCGCGACGACGCCGGGAAGCATCTCAGCCCGCGAGGCGTCGATGCCTCTGATGCGGGCGTGAGGATATGGACTGCGCAGGATTTTTCCGTGAAGCATCCCGGGGATCACAAGATCCCCGGTAAACTTCGCCTTGCCGGTTACTTTCTCGACTCCGTCAACTCTTGCGACATTCTGCCCGACATATCTGAGCTGTTTGTTTGGCACGCGACCTCAGCTTTGGGCCTATAGCTCTTCCAAAATTTCCTCAGGCGTCAAGACGGCGATCTCATCCTGTTTAAAATCGCTTTTATTCCTTGTCACGATCCGGTCCACTGACGCAGCCTTAGCACATTGAAATTGGATCGAGTCCTCAAAATCGGGCAGGCTACTGTCATAGGCAGCCTCTAAAGTCTCTTGTCCTATCGGGACAATTTCGAAGGAGACGAGGGTCTGCCTCACGGTTCTGCGGCATAGTCGCTCACCCTGGGTGCGTCTTCTTAGAAAATAGAGAATGGGGGGCGTTAACGCGGATACATACCCGCCTATACTGCCGACCCGCACTCGGCTGACTATGGCAAGGCTTGCCTCCCAACCTGCGCGCTGCCTGTAAATATCCTCAAAGATGTTGACGTCAACCAAAATCTTCATTTCGACTCATACAGCAGGTTGATAGCGTCACGAATCGCCTTTTTCTCGCTGCGGAGACTCAGGGGGGGGTCTATACCGACCAATTTAAACAGCTCAGCATCTACCTGAAGGGCAGGAAATTTTCTTTTAAAAACCTCGATAGGTGAGACTTTTTTCCCCGTCCTCAGGTGCGCGGCTTTTTTCTCCACAAGCCTGAGCCTCCTCTTTATCTCTCGGATCTCCTTGACGATTTCTTTCCGATTTGCCTTCATCGTATGTGCCCTCATTCTAGATCAAACTGAACCAAAAATCAGGCCCCTTCCCCCGGTGAACTTTGCCTTCCCCGTCACCTTCTCAATGCCATCGACTCTGGCAACGCTC
>JAHFAP010000222.1:0-1248 GCA_023250495.1 Deltaproteobacteria bacterium
TGGTGCCTTATCTGTCCGCGAGGATCGCCGTAAGGCCTCGAGGTTACGACGAGCTATACAGGGAGAGGATGATCATGGTGGGCGACCCGAGGCGCTGCATCGAGCAGATAGAGGAGATACAAGCTACCAGCACCAACTACGTTATCTTCATGATGAACTTCGCCACTCTCGAGCAGAAAAAGATCCTCCAGTCGATGGAGATCATGGCGAAGGAGGTCATTCCGCAGTTCACCGTTTCTTAGGAGGCCAGATTATGAAACCATCTCTCCCCATTCTGCCCACGTCGGTTGTGGGAAGTCACGCGAAGATGAGTTGGTGGTATCTCATGCGTCAAGAAGCGGAGGCGAAAAGACTGGGCCCGACGGATATCGGCGAAGCGCTGGATACGGCCACGGATATCGCGATCCTGGACCAGGAGCGGGCCGGCGTGGATGTCATCACCGACGGCGAGATGCGCCGCTTCGGCGCCTTTTTTCGCACCTACTTGCGCAGGATCAATGGGATCAACATGTTGGCGCCGGAGAGAAGCCTGGGGGATCAAGGCTATGATACCAAGGAATCTTACGAGGTGACGGGAAAGATCTCTGCGCCCCAAGGGCTGGGGATCGTGGAGGAGTTCCGCTATCTCAAGGAACACACCGCCAAGCCGACTAAGGCGACCTGCACCGGTCCCACGACCTTCGCCGCCGGAGTGCGGATCAAGAGCGGCTATAGAGATCAGAAGGAACTGGCGTGGGATTTTGTCGGCATCGTCAATAAAGAGCTTAAGGCCTTAGTCGCGGCCGGAGCGACCTTCATTCAGGTCGACGAGCCCGCCTTCAGCGAGATTCACAAAGACGGCAAGGAGATGGCGACGATCTTCAATGCCACGGTCGAAGGAGTGAAGGCGAAGATCGCGATGCACATCTGCTTCGGAAATCACCGAGGCCGTCCTCTGGTGAAAAGAACCTACCGTCCCCTCTTTCCTGGTGTGCTTGAGGCCAAGACCGACCAGTTCGTTTTGGAATTCGCCAACCGGGAGATGGCGGAGATCCAGCTATGGAAGGAAATCGGAGCTGATCGAGAGCTTGGGGCGGGCCTCATCGATCAGAAATCTTTTTATATCGAAACTCCCGAGGACGTGGCAGAGCGGATTCGGACCGCGCTCAAATATGTTCCGGCGGAAAAGCTTTGGATCAATCCCGATTGCGGCTTCAACCCGACGCCGCGCTGGATCGCCCTGTCCAAGCTGAAGTCCATGGTCGAGGG
>JAHFAP010000222.1:1348-5284 GCA_023250495.1 Deltaproteobacteria bacterium
TGATCTTCTCCGCCTCGTCGGGAAAGATCTGCGCCCCGCGCGCGATCATGTCATAGACCGTGCGCTCCCATTCCGGGGGCGTCTTCCTGGAGAGCACGGTTTTTTGCAGGTTGTGGCAGCTGGAGCAGAGCTGCTGCGTCTCCTGCTTCCCGTCCCCCCCGGGGAGCAGAGTCGCCCAATGGTTGTTGGACCACAAAAATGAAACGGGAAACAAAAGTGCCGCGAGAAAGATCAGAGCCGACAGAACGCGCTGCATGAAGAAAATTCCTCCTTCCGATGCCTGTAACCCTTAATCCCTTCAACCCTTAAACCTTTTTCGTCCTCATCTCCGCAATCGAAACTTTGGGATACCAGTTCATATTGGCGCCCTGTCCCGCCTGTGCCACGAGAACATCCAGCAGATAGGGCCGGCCGTCGCGCGTCGCTTGGATGGCTCGCTTCAGCGCCGGCCCGATGTCGTTGGGGTCGGCAACGACCTCGCCCTTGATGTCATAGGCTTCGGCGATCTTGGCAAAGTTTACATCCGGATTCCCCAGGTGGCTGATCATATCCAGCTTTTTCTCTCGCTGATTTTTTCCCCGGCTCCACATCCGGTTTCTGGTCTCGTTGTAGCTCCGGTTGTTGAAGACAACGGTGATGATCGGCGCCTCGTGCCGCCTCATGGGCCACAGCGCCTCAGTTTGATTGAAGAGCATACCGCCGTCGCCCTGGAGGGCCCAAACCTGATGATCGGGCTTGGCCAGCTTTACTCCGATCGAGGCCGGCAAGCCCCAACCCAGGCACTCGCCCGTGGTCCGCCCTAGCTGGGTCTTCGCGCCGTAGCCCAAATTGAGGTGGTCGAGGACCTTGTTGCGCTGCGAACCGAACTCTTCGACGAAAATCGCGTCCTTATCCGCGACCGCCTCGATCTCCTTCGCCAAGCGGTCCCATTCGATGGGCTTGTTGTCCCAGACCCGTTTTGCGCCGGCCTCGCGCCCATCCCGCAGGCGATCGGTAAATTTTTTGGTCTCTTCGAAACGGGGCTTGGCGATCTTTTCGATCCGGTCTTTAGTCGCCATAGACTTGACCGCGTCGATCAGGTCGCGCGTCGCTTCTCTAAGATCTCCGACCAATGCGTTTTCGATCGGCAGAGCGTCGCCCAGATGGCGCACGTCGGTGCCGGCAACAACCGTGGGAACCTTTTTCTCCACGACGAAGCTCTCGTTGGCATTGGGGAAGCGCTCGCCGAGATTGAGGAAGAGATCCACGTTCTGCGGATAGCGCATTTGATTCCTCAAGGCCCCCAGGAAGAGCGGATGCTGATTGGGGAAAACCTGGACCCAGCGTCCGGTCTCGCACACCGGAATGCTCAGCATTTCAGCCAGCGCCACCAGCTCCTTTTGGGCGCCGCTTTGATAGACTTCGGGACCGACCAAGAGAAGCGGGCTTTTCGCGTCCAAGAGCATCTTGGCCGTCTTCTCCACTGACTTCGCATTTGGCCGGACGTTCATCGGAACATCGAAGGTGCCCGGCAGGAAGATCTTGGTCTTTCCCTGCTGCTCAAACATCACGTCGCGCGGAAACATCAGATACGTGGGGCCGCAAGGCATCGTCGAAGAGACCTTGAACGCTTTCGTTACCCATTCAGGGACACGGGCAACTTCTTTCGGAATCCAGCGCCACTTGGTGTACTGCTTCATCGGCTCCAGCATGTCTTCCAGGTCTTCGTGTCCGTCGCGGCCGTCTTCAGTCGTGTCGGCGCGGTCCACGGCGATGACGATCGGCAGCCGGTCTTTCATGGCGTTGTAGATATTTCCGGTCGAGTGGGCGGCGCCGACGCGGCTGTACATGCAAAAAGAAGTCTTTCCCGAAGCCATGGTGTATCCGCTGGCCATCGCGACAACATGGGACTCATGAGTCGCCAAGACCAGTTTGAGCTGCGGCCGGTCAATCACGGCGTCGCACAGCGCGCCCAGGCCGGAACCGTTGCCCACGAAAAGATACTCGTTGCCGGTTTGCAAAAGCTGCTCGGCGAGCATGGCGCCGCCGTTGCCTTCGAAGTTTTTCCAGTACTCTTTACCGGCAGTATCGGCATGAGCGACGGGAACCAGGTTCTCTAGCACCGACTCGGCTGCCGCCATCGTGAATCCGGCCGCAGCCATGGCCTTTAAGAAACCACGACGCGAAAGATCCAGATCGAGATAGTCCTTAACTAGACCGCGCATAAACACCTCCTACTTTTCCACCTTGACTTCCAGCGCTTCGTTCCACTCTTTTTGCTCCTCGTAAGTCGCCGTCAATTTCATGCCGACCTTGAAGTGAGAGCGGTCGGGAATCCCTTCGATGTCCGAATTACCGGCGGTTCTAAGCGCCAGCGTCTGCCCCGAATCGGTAACGATGGTGAGATACCTTCCTTCCTCCCGGACCTGAGTGATTTTGCCGCTCACCTTTTTTTCGACAACGGGCGTGATCTCCGGCCCCTCTCCTCTAAGCTCCCGGTAAATCGCTGCTCCCATCACGGGAAGATGAGCCGTGCGATCCCATTCCTTGTACTCGTTCATGTGAAATTCTTTTCTCATAGCTTCCAGCGACATTCCCTTGTCCATCATGGCGCGAACTCTCTGCCGCGCGATGAGCAGATAATCCACCATCGCCTGAAGGTCTTTCACGTCGCCCAGAGGACCGTGGGCAGGGACAACGACCTTGGGCTTGAGCGGGATCAACGCCTCGAGCTGCTTCAGCATTCCCCAGGTGGTGCCGTGGCTGTAATCAGGCCGAATATCCGGGTGGCGCTCTCTGTAGCCGACAAAGCCGGCGTGCATCACTCCATCCTGCGGCAGCCAGACGGCGATGTCCCCGGGGTTGTAAGTATCATCGATGTAGATCAGCTCGAGGATCTTGCCGCCCAGACGAAGCGTCATGCGGTCGGTGAAGGTCATGGCCGCATCCAGGGGGTGAAAATCTTTGAGCGCCTCAGTCCGCTCGGGAAAGCGCTTGCGCCAGGTGTTCACCTTATACGGCTTCATCCCGGACCAGTCTTTCGCCACTCTCTCGTGCACGATGACCGTCGCCGGCGGCGAGAACAGAGGCGTTCCTCCGACGTGATCGCCGTGGTTCTGAGTGATGATGACATAGCGCACAGGCTGCTTGGTGACGGCCTGAATGTTTTTCAGGATGTTGCGCGTTTCAGGCTGATTGTTGCCGGTATCGATCAGGACGACTCCCTGAGAGGTGACGATGACCATCGCATTGGCGTCGTTCACTTTCCCGATGTAGGCGTAAACATCGTCCGCCAGTTTTTTGAACTCAGACTTTTCCGGCGTGATCGCGTAGGCTCGAGCCGCGCAGATCAGCACGGCGGCGACAACCACGAAGAATAACGAATATCGCTTCATCATCTTACCTCGATCGAGACGGCTCTGGTTCGGCGGCGCCGATCAGTTCGCCTTCAGGGCGCGATAAGCCGCTTCAACATTGTTGGGGAACCGGTCTTTGCCTTCCCAATCTTCGTACTCGGGCATCTTCAGCTCTTTTTTGATCTGATCCAGGGATTTTCCCTGCTGTGCCAGTTGCTTCACCCGGTCCAACAGCAAGTTGTAGTAACGTTCCATGTTGTCGAGTATCTGCAGGGTGCCCGGCTCCCCATGTCCCGGAATGACCACCTCGGGGTTTAGAGCTTTCATTATCTTAATGGCATTCAGTGTATCCGGGATGCTGACGAAGGGACGGAGATTGTTGAAGCGCTTGACTCCGACAGATGCCGCCGTGAAAAGTACCCGCTCCTTGGGAAGCCAGATCGCCGTGTCCGCCTCGCTATGCACGTTTTTTAAGTAAACCAGCTCAAAAGATCTTTCTCCCAGATTAAGGCTCATCTTCTGCCGGTACTCGATGTTCGGCGTCATCAGGTGGTAACCTTTGAACGCCTCGCGCATCTCGGGGGACTCAGCTATGAGCTTT
>JAHFAP010000049.1 GCA_023250495.1 Deltaproteobacteria bacterium
TGATGCCCTTGCCGATGTTTTCCCGCTCGAGCTTCTTTCGGACCTCTCTCAACCGCTCCGGCATCTCGACGCTGGCAGGATACAGCTTCTCATAGAGATCCGGGCGGCGCTCCTTGAGCCACTTTTTCGGAGCCTCCGGGTCGGGAAACATCTCCTCGATCCACCTGCGCGCTTCCATATATCCCTGCTCCGAGGTCGATTGCTGGCGCGCCTTGCGCAGCTCCAAGGCGTCCGCGCGACTCACTCCGGCAAGTTCGTAGCTCGGAATCACTTGAACTTTGACTCCCCGTTCCTCGGCGGCGCGCTTGATCGCCTCGACCACCATGTCGTCAGCCGAAGCCTCGGTGATGAGCGCGACTGTTTCACCAGTCTTAAGGCTGCCCAAACCTTCTCCCTGAAGCCCGGTCGTCTGGCGCGCTACCGCCCGCGCGAAGGGCATCATGTCCTCAATGGACTTGGGCGGCTTGACGTAAGAAGGAAAACGAGGCGCGGGATATTTCGTTACCTCAGCGCCATTGACAGACAAGCAGAGAAAGAAAACTCCTAGAACAACAATCCAACTCTGAACGTCTTTCATGTCCCACCTCTATCTCACTTTAATCCCCAGCTCCTTTTGCGCGCTTCTGAGAATCGAGAGCTCCGCTACTTCGGTGAAAGAATTTTCTTCACAGAGCGCCTCCCGTCGCTTTTGCTTTAGCGATCTCTTCTGCGCTGTATCTGTACGCGCGGAATACCCGATTGTTTTGTCCGTTTGGCGCTTCTCCAAAATAAGGATTCACAAACTCCCAGACTAGTTCTCCGCCAGCCGTTACCTCAAAGATCCGACCGAAATCGCCCTCGCAGATGAGCGTGTTGCCATTGGGTAACCGCTGGGCGTTTGAGATCCGAGGACTGAAGAAATCACTCTCTCTTCTCTCCTGGTACTTCCAAACGATTTTCTTTGTTGCCAGCTCGACCTCGATGACACGGGAAAATGGCATGGGATGGTCCAAGCGGTGCGGGCCGTTGTCGAAGATGAGCAAGTTTCCGTTGGGCAGCGGCGTCGGGGCATGTTGACCGCACAGAGGAGGTGCTCCAAGCTTCCAGATGATGCCGCCAGTTTTCCGGTCGATAATAATAACGGTTGAGATCGTGCGAAAGCTGATAACGATGTCGCCATTCGGCAACTCGGCCAGGCCATTTCCATGCATCCATTCTTCCCTCCGCTCCTGGACCGCCGTAATGCAATCTTTCTCCGGATCAAGATGCTCCCAGCTCCGCCACTCCCAGACAATCCTCCCGTCAGTCGTCATCTCGACCAGATAATCTCCGAACATTTCTCCGTTGTGTTCGGTGCCTGCCATTCCTCCTTTGACCTTGGGCACGAGGTCCCGTGGAAGCTGGCTCAAGCAGAGAAGCAGGACATTGCCGTTCCGCAATCGTATGCCGTCATGGTGGTGGTCCGGGTGCCGCACTTCCCACAGGATGCGCCCGTTCCAGTCGAGTTCGAGTGCGGCTCCACCCTTCCAGGGCTGTCTAGTGATAAAGCGCGCTGAATCTTCGATGATCTTGCCGTTGTAGAAGAGGGTGCCCCGTTCGGTCAGGTAACCGTACAGGCCGGGAGGATAAGGCATCTGCCAAGTGTGAACGACATGCCCCTCAAGGTCGATAAGATAGACGGTGCCTCCGCCAGTTTGGGGCGCGAACAAGGTAAAGCCGGGCCAGGCTCGGTCGGGATCTAGGGCACGCAAGCCAGTACCAGCACGCTTGAGCTTGATCTGTTCAACAGGTGGCATGAGTCTTTTAGTCCCAGGGACGAATAGCGAGAAACTATTTTTTTAGCTCCCTCTGCGCCTCTCTGAGAATCGAGAGATCCGCTACTTCGCTGAGGGAAACCTCGCGGTCCACCTTGCCAACTCGTTTAGCCTCCTCAACCGCAAGGCGAAGGCCGTTTTCGGGTAAGCTTCCATCCTCGTTGAAGGCCTTCAAGACGCTTTCATAGGTGGCTGTCGCTAGCTCTTTATCGATCTTCAGCCACTCCATCATTACCTGAATAGTGCCCTCGCGGTTCTGATGAATATAGCGGTTGGCCTTGATCCCGGCCTTGATAACTCGCTTGATCTCATCCGGCCTCTCCTTGATCTTTTTTACAGTGGTTACTAGACCGCTGGCGGGGTAGCTAAAAAGCTCGTGGGCTCTCGCGAGGACGACAAAGCCCAACTTTTTGCCTAGAAAATCCAACGGGGGAGAGCCCAAAGTGGCGGCGGTCAACCCTTGCTTCATAGCAGCAAAGCGGGAGTCGACCGTGCCTGTGGGAAGAAACTTCACTTCCTTGTCCGGATCGAGACCAAAGTGCTTGCATATCAGCCTTGCTATAGACTCCAGAGTGCCGCCGAAAGTGTTGAGCCCAATTGTCTTGCCACGCAGCTCTTGGATCGATTTAAACTCAGGCCGGGCGATGAGCGCAATGGGAGTAGCAGGCACGTAAGAGGCCACGATCTTGACCGGAAGTCCTCGGATCGCCGCGCCGATCCCATTGCCAATCACCGTATCATAATCGATTTCTCCGCTAACTAATGCCGCCGGCGCAATTGCGGGCCGTATCCGAATGAACTCCGCTTGAAGTCCCTCCTCTTGAAAGAAGCCCCGTTTTTCTCCCAAAGGCAGGGGGACAAATTGGGCAGCCAGGTCCGGAAACCCGATCCTGATCTTATCTGCAGCGTGGACGGAGGCGTGGAGAAGAAAAACAGCGAGCAAAGCCACAAAAATCATCTTCATAGGACACCTCGATTGTGTTTCGTGTTGTGGCTCGTCTTCGTGATCGCGATACGAGCACGAGGGCTGAGCACGAGCAACAAGTGTCAGATAAACTTCCCGTCGCGCATCTGAAAAATGCTTTTAAACTGTTCCACCGCCTTCGGGTCGTGGCTGGCCATGATCACCGTCTTGCCATGGCGCTCTGCCAGAGAAGCGAAAAGCGCGGCGATCGCCGTGGTGTTTTCAGTATCCAAATTGCCCGTAGGCTCGTCGGCCAGGATCAACGACGGATCATTGGCCAGGGCGAGAGCCACGGCGACCCGCTGCTGCTCGCCGCCGCTGAGCTCTTCCGGCCTCTTGTGCATCTTTTCAACCAGCCCGACCATGTCAAGGAGTCCCTCGCACCTCTTCGTCCTCTCTGCCGGCGAGACGCCGGAAATCAGCATGGGAAGCTCCAGATTCTCAAACGCGGTGAGGGTCGGGATCAAGTTAAAAAATTGAAAAACAAAACCGACCTTGAGCAGGCGGTAGCGCTCCAGCTCGCGCTCCGTCAGCGAAGTCAGCGGCTCATCCCCCACAACGATCTTGCCGCCTGATGGATGATCGACTCCGCCCAACAGATTCAGCAAGGTCGTCTTGCCGCACCCCGACGGACCCATCAGGGCGACCGCCTGCCCTGAGGCGATCTCCCAATCGATTCCCTGGAGAGCCTTAACCTCCTCAGCGGAAGTTTGGTAGCTCTTGGTCAGACCGGAAACTTTTACATTTACCCCGCGGTTGGCGAAAAAACCATTCTCGCTCATCAATCCCTCCAACTCATTTCCCTTAAACCCTTTAACCCTTCAACCCTTTATCCTTCCCCCACCCTTTCCCGCGCCGAGCGGCGGAAGACCCAGAGACTGAACAGCAGCGCGATGCCGCCGATCACAGCAAAGAGCGCCAAGCTGATCCAAACCGTCAGCCCGGAGATCACCAGCCGGGTCGGAAGCAGGTGCACCACCGATTTTAGCTCGCGCAGGCTCCAGATCACGTTAGTCAGGCCGAAGCCCGCGGCGGCGGCGACCAGCACGCCGATGACCAAGCCGCCGACGGCAGGCGCAAGCAGAGTCGAGGCAAAAAACTTAAACAGCAGCGCCGGCGACGCCCCCCGCACCCGCAGCAGTCCGAGCGTCCTTCGGTCTTCGAGATAGTTGGTCAGCGCGATGGCCGCAATCGCGATCAGCGCCAGGAACATGCCGCCGATGAGGTAGATGCGCATGTTCTCAAGGGCGAGGAAGATGAACATATCCCCGCCGACTTTTTTCAGCTCGCGAGTCAGCTCTCGAACCTCTAGCGGGCGCGCCCTGAGCGCCTGTCCGACAGCCTTCACCACATCAGCGACATCGCCACCCGGCTTGAGCCTGACGAGCAGGAGAACCCGCGGAATGAGAACTTTGAGGTTGGCGATCTTGGGATTATTCATGGTTGCGGCGAGGTACGCGTCCGTGCTGGAGAGATAGTTGAGGTAATCGATGCGCGCGGAGACGAAGCTCTGCCGGTCGGAGATGCTCCTGGGCGGCATGCCAGGAAGGAAACCGATCACGCCTCCTCCCGGAACCAAAACTGGCCTCTTGTCCAAATCCGCGCCCAGCAAGACCGGCTCGCCGGAGCCGAGGTTCCAAAAGTCCGCCACCGGCGGCGACGCCGCCACCTTCTCCGCCTTCAGTCCGCGAATGATCTCGCTGAAGTTGCCGCCGACTCCGAGCTTCTCTTCAAAGAAGACCGTCTTGAGATACCGCTCCGGATCGTCGATCAGATACAGCGGCACGCCGCTCAAGCCGTAGCCGGGGAAAAAAAATCCCGGCAGCAGCGCTTCAAAGATGTAATCCACCGAGAGAATGTTATCGTGGCGCAGAGCCGCAAGCCGTTCTTGCAGAGCACTTCGCAGAGCCTGAACCTGGCCTCCGAGCCCCTGCTCCAGTTGCTCCGCAGAGACGAAGTCGCCGGGACTCAGCGTGACGTGCAGCTCGGCGCCGAGCTGCACCGTGGCGCCGCGCAGCGCTTTGCCCTCAAAGGACTTCGCGCCGATGCTCGGATAGAGGCTGACGCTTGCCATAAGGGCGACGATTAAGAAAAAGCTCGCGATGCGGTGAGGCTTGAACGACATGTGTCTGAGAGATAGCCGGCGCAGCGGTCCGCCGAGGAGAATTGTCACGGAGTTGAGCAACGCGGTCATCCACTTTTGCCGGCATACCAGCAAAGCCACGATGCCGTAAACCAAGAGGGGAAGCGCGACAAAATTCAGGCCGCGATCCAGCGCCACGGTGGCTTCGACAAAGGAGGTCCACAGGGCCGTGGAATCCTCGGAGAGTGTAAGATGCTCCGCAAGATTGAAGTCGGCCATCCAGGTCGCGATCTTATAGATCCCGATCAGCAGGGCGACAAGCTGGAGGACTCCGAAGCGAACGCGGGCCTCCGCCGCTTCCGAGGCTGCCACGCGCCGTGACGCCTCGAGAGGAGAAATCGTCGTCGCGTAGCGCACCAATCGCCGGCTGATCCAAAGAGCCAAGAGAAGGCCGACGATGAGAAAGAAAAGCATCTGCAGCGGACCTTGAATCCGGGACAGAAGTTCCCAGCGAAGCCAGCCCCCCTCGTAAGCCACTAGCGGCACCAGGGTGCCAAGGGCGATGCCTATAACGCCGCCGACCAGACCACCCACGCCGATAGAGAGCAGAAGACTCTCTCCCAGTAGTTTCCCCGGCACGCCGCGCAGGCGCATCAACCCGAGCTTTCTGCGCTCGTTGAGGATCAGCAGAGCCGAGAGGTTAGAGGCCAGCATCCAGGCGATGGCGAGGAGCGGCATGGCGATGAGAAGCGTCGCGAAGCCCAACAGGCGCGAGATCTCCGCCATTCGGTTCAGCAAGACCAGGATCGCGTTGTCCACGAAGATCGTCGGGCTCAGAGACTTGATCTGCTCTTCGATATCCGCCTGGAGCCTTTGCAGATTGGCGAGGGAGGCTTGGATATCCCAGCCGGAGATCAGGCCCTTTCTGTCGACGCGCGCGAGATGAACTACCTCGGGCAGATA
Source organism: Deltaproteobacteria bacterium (assembly GCA_023250495.1). GTDB lineage: Bacteria > Desulfobacterota > Binatia > UBA9968 > UBA9968 > JAHFAP01. Next base: position 5,804 of record JAHFAP010000049.1, read on the forward strand.
CTCGCCGGCGGTGACGTGAATGTCGCCATGGTTTCCCAGCGCGCCGCGCGAGAGCGCGTCGAAGTGCTGCAGGATCTCAAAGTCATGCGGGATGACCAGGATCACGCCGATGTAAGGGACAAACGAGATCGAGCCGATCTCGTCCATGAAATAGCGGTTGACCTCGGAGCGCTCCAGACGGACCACGCCTCGAAGCGGGATATCGAAAAGGTCCTGCTCATCCCGCCTCTCCGGCCGCGTGTTCACTCTTATGTTAAAGTTTCTCGCCCCTTGAAGCGCCAAGAAGGCGCGGCCCATCTGCTGCTCCGGGCCGACTAGGGCGAGGACAGCTCTATGGGAGTCTCCTTTCTCAGGTCGCGCTTCCGGCGGAAGAAGAGAAAGATCCGTGGCCGAGAGGATGGAGAGCCAGGGCGAGGCGAGCGGCTTTCCGTCCACTTCAAGAATCGCCTCAGGCGGCGGCTTGGCGCGCAGGAAGGTTAAACTCTCCACCCGCTCGACCCCTTTGACGGCCCGGAGCTTGGGAGAGACCTCGCTTGAGAGGGAGAACTCCGTCGTTTGATACAGCGCCACGTCCCAGGCGAGGCGCGAGAGCTGATCTTCGATGTAGAGCTTGAGAGCACGGCGCGAGGCGAGGTTGATCGCCGCGAGCAGCCCCGCGCTCAGAAGCGTGACCACGCCAAAGGCAAGAGCGGCCCTGAGGCCCAAGATCTTCGCGAGTCGTCCCCTGATGCTTCTCAATTTTCGATTTTGGATTTCGGATTTTAGATTAAGGCAAAATCGGCAACCCAAAATTCCTTTCAGCCCTTGAACTCTTCAACTCTTTAACCCTTCAACCCTTGAACCAGTTATTTTTTTCCTTTGACCGCGGGGTAAAAGTACTCGTAGTTTCCCGCTTCGATCTTATTCATCACCGTGGTATTGATCTTCCAGGGATCTTTCGCGTAATCCTCGTACCGCCCGGGCGCGTTGATGCCCGGAATGTAGGGCGCCCAGTCATCGCCCAATACTTCGTTGGGATCGCCGTAGCGCGACGCGAGCGCGCGGATCTCCGGCGCCTTAAAAACCGGCAGATCTCCCTTGTCGATCAGCGTCAGCCAGGTGTTTTTCGTTCCTCTCACCCGCACGCGATAGGTGATGAAGTAGTTGTGAATGTGCCACCAGTGGTCGTTGGGAAGACCGGTCGCTCTGGCGAACTCCGTCCATTCTTTCGACTCGACCGCTTTATCCGGGCCGTGGTCGATCCGGAGACCGAATCCCCAGTGGATGATGCCGGCGTTGTTGCGCTCGGATGTGTTATGGCCCTCCCTGTTCTCATCCGGCCGCTTGAAAAATTTTGGATTCGTTCCCAAGCCGGCCTCGTAGATCCACCAGTATCCCGGCTGATCGTGAAACGGATAGGTGAGTTCGTTGATCTTAGGATAGTTGAGAAACTCGCGCCACAGGTCGCCGTAAGTCCCGCCGCCTTTGACTTCCTTGACATAGCCGTCCTTCACGTGGACCTCGATGCGCGGGAAGGCGCCGATGTGGTTCCAGGCGCCTGCAAATACGCCGTTCACTTTGATCAGGTAGCGCGGGTTATACTTTTTCGTGAAGGCGGGATACTCCACCGAGGAGTAAGGAAACCGGCCGGTCGCCTGGTGAGGGAACATAAAGAGGTGGCCCTGCTGGTAAGCCCCCTCGGCCCATGCCTGGGCCTGTTTTTCATTCACCTCGAACGTAAAGTTCGTCCCTTCGGGGTCTGTCACGTGGGCTTGGTCCACCCAGGCGAGCGGCTCCAGCACGCGCTCTTCGACCAGCCGCCAGACATCGCCGGGAAAGGTCGAGGCCTTGTTCATCAACTCATAGCGGTTATCGAAGATGAAGTTGCCGTAGAACTTGCTCCCGTGGGGCTCCAATGATTTTCTCGTAACCGTGCGGCCGCCGCGGCGCCAAAACACAATGTTTACTTCAGGATGCTGGTCGAGATATTTGATAATCGCCTGGGCCACGTTCTTGCCGCCGAACTTCCTGCCCAACTCCACCAACTCCGGCGAAGTTCCCTCCTCTTCCTTTTGAAACAGGGCTCGATAGAGATCCGGCCTCCTCTCTCTGAGCCATTTCTTCGGCACCTCCGGATCGGAGAAGCGCTCCATGATCCAGCGCTGCGTTTCCATGTAGCCTTGCTCTGAGTCGTACCAATGGAACGACTTCACAGCTTTCACCGCCTCCTGCTTACTGACTCCGAGAAGCTGGTGCTCAGGCACGATCTGGATTTTCACGCCGCGCTCTTCATAAGCCCTCTTGATCGCCTGCATCACAAGGTCATTAGCAGTCGGTTCCGTGACGATGGCGACCGTCATCCCCTTCTCCGCTAAACCCAGCGGCGTTCTCCCTCCGGTCTGCCTCACTGCCGCGCGCGCAAACGGCATGATATCTTCGATCGATTTAGGGGGCTTCAAATACGACGGAAAACGCGGCGCCGGATATTTAGCCGTCTCCGCTCCACGACCCGATACGGCGAATGTGCAGGCAACCGCCGCCAAGAACACAGCAATGCGTCGCTTCATGCTATCCCTCTCTTGTAAGAATCTCTTCAAGCTTTGGTCCCTTAAACTCTTCAACCCTTAAACCCTTCAACGTTTATTTTTTCCCTTTGACCGGCGGATAAAAATACTCGTAGCTTCCGTCCTCGATCTTCTTGATCACTTGCGAGATCGTCTTCCACGGATCCTTAGCGTAGTCTTCGTAGCGACCGGGGGCCGTGATCCCGGGGAGATGAGGAACCCAGTCCTCTGCCAATACCTCGCTCGGGTCGCCGTAGCGCGAGGCGAGGGCGCGGATCTCCGGACTTCTAAAGGCCGTCATCTCTCCCTTGTCAATGAGAGTGATCCAGGTATTCTTTGTTCCGCGCACCCGCACCTTGTAAGTCAGCAGCGTATTATGAATATGCCACCAGTGATCTTTGGGCAGACCATGCTGTTTGGGGAAATCGATCCACGCCTTCGATTCCGTGGGCGCATCCGGATCATGCACCACGCTGCCGCCAAATCCCCAATGGATCACACCGGCGTTGTTGCGCTCCGAAAGATTGTTGCCCACGATATTTTCATCGGGCCGTTTGAAAAATTTTGGGTTGGTTCCCAAGCCTGCCTCATAGAACCACCAGTAGCCGGGCCTGTCCTGGTAGGGATAGTTGAGCTCGTTGATGTTGGGATACTTGAGAAACTCGCGCCACAGCTCGCCCAAGGTTCCACCGCCCCTGACCTCCGTCACATAGCCGTCTTTCACATGCACTTCGATCCGGGGGAATGCCCCGGTATGATTGTTGGTCCCGGCAAAAACGCCGTTTACTTTGATGAGGAGAGGAGGATTCCATTTCTTCTGTAAGGCAGGATACTCTACCGACGAGTAGGGAAAACGACCGGTAGCCTGATAGGGAGACAAAAACAGGTGACCCTGAAGGTAGGCTGCTGACCCCCATATCCTGGCCTGTTCGGCGGTCAGCTCAAATGACATCCGCGTCCCTTCGGGGTCGCTCGCCTCGACACGATCTACCCATGCGAATGGCTCGATCACGCGCTCTTCGGCGAGTTTCCACACATCTCCCGGAAAGGTCGAGGCCTTATTCATCAGCTCATAACGGTTGTCGAAAATAAAATTCCCGTAAAATTTGGCGCTGTGCTGCTCCAGCAGCCTGGCTGTGCGCGGCCGCCCGCCGCGACGCCAAAACACCGCCTTCACATCGGGATGTTGATCCAGGAACTTGATGATCCCCTTGGCCACGCTTGGCCCCCCGAACTGCCGCGCGACATCTCTCAGCTTTTGCGGCACCTCTTCATCGTGGCCGAATATCGCCTTGTAAAGATCCGGCCTTCGCTGCTGCAGCCACTTCTTGGGCACTTCAGGCTCAATGAAGAGATCGTTGATCCAGTGCAGAGCCTCCATGTAGCCCTGCTCCGATGTGTACCAATGCATGGCCTTGACAGCCTTCAGCGCCTCTTCTTTGCTGATACCTAACAGTTCGTACTCCGGAACGATATAAACCTTGACCCCGCGCTCCTCGTAAGCTCTCTTGATCGCCTGCAGCACCATCTCCTCCGCCGCCGGCTCGGTAAAAATAGCCGCCGCCATTCCCTTCTCTACCAGACCTAAAGGCGTCCTGCCTCCTACCTGGCGCACCGCCGCGCGCGCGAACGGCATGATGTCTTCCACGCTTTTGGGTGGCTTTAGGTACGAAGGGAAACGGGGCTGAGGATATTTTGCCTGCTCCGCGCCATGCGCGGAAAGAACCAGCGCCGCGCAGATGACAGCAGTTGCCAAGATTAAATAGCTTCGCATGGCGGTTCTCCCCTCTGTAGATGGCTATTCCTTCCTGGTTCTTTAGTCGTCGCTTCTTACGCGCTAAAACCCGGAAGGTGAGGGGAACAATAGAAAGTTTCGACCCTCGTTGTCAAGGAAGGTCAAGCTAAATTGGTCGTCGGTGAGAGAAGCTAAGGATAACGGGCGCGGTTAAGCCTTGTCGGCTTGCGGCTCGCGCCGGGCGGCTGTTTTGCCGGCCTCGCGCCCGATGGCGATGCGGCCCGTGCGAATCAGCTCCTTGATTCCGAGGGGCTTGAGCAGATTGATCAACGCCTCGACCTTGCCCACGTCGCCGGTCACCTCGATGGTATAGGTCGTGGGCGACGAATCGACGATCTTGGCGCGGAAGATATCGCAGATCCTTATCGCCTCATCGCGGTGCTCCAGCTTGGTGTTGGTGTTGATCTTGATCAGGGCCGTTTCCCGGTCGAGGTGGGCCGCCTCCGTGAGGTCGATCACCTTCATGACCTCGACCACTTTGTTGAGCTGCTTGATGATCTGCTCGACGATCCGGTCGTCGCCCTCCGTGACGATCGTGATCATCGACGCCGTCGGGTCCAGCGTCGGCGCAACCGACAGGCTTTCGATATTATAGCCGCGGGCGCTGAACAGGCCTGCGACTCTGGCGAGCACGCCGAATTTATTCTCGACTAGAACCGATATGATGTGTTCCATGGATACGCTGGCCGCTCCGAGTCAGCCGATATTCTCACGCGAAGACAGAAAATCCAACCGAGAGAACGAAGGACGGCCGCGGGAATAGAATCGTAGCGCTCGTCTAGGCGGGAAGAATGCCCTCCCCTTCGTCAGCTTTCTTCTTTGCCGCTCCACCCTTGTCCGCCTTTCTGAGCTCAGGCGGGTCTTCCAGGACCATCTCGTGCTGCGCCCCACCGGCCGGGATCATCGGATAGCAGTTTTCGAACGGGTCCACGTGGAAGTCCATCAACACGGGTCCCTTGTGTTTCACACTCTCGCGAATGACGGGCTCCACCTCAGCCGGCTTGAGGGCCCTAAACCCGGGGATACCGTAAGCGTCCGCAAGCTTGATGAAATCGGGAACCTTGCCCAAGTAACTCGAAGCGTACCGGCCCTCGTAAAAAAGATCCTGCCACTGCCGGACCATGCCGTGAAAACCATTGTTGAGCAGAACTATTTTGACGGGAAGCTTGTACACGGCCGCCGTAGCCAGCTCCTGCAGATTCATCTGAAAGCTGCCCTCGCTGGTGATGCAGAGCACGAGCTTGTCAGGATAGGCCTTCTGCGCGCCGAGCGCCGCAGGAAACCCGAAGCCCATGGTTCCCAGTCCACCGGACGTGATGAAGGTGCGCGGCCTGCTTCCTTTAAAATACTGCGCGGCCCACATCTGATGCTGGCCGACGTCGGTCGCGACGATCCCCTCGTTCTTGGTGATCTCAAACAGCTTCTCGATCACGTACTGCGGCTTGATGACCTTGTCGTCCTGGTGATAGCGGAGCGGGTGAACCCGCTTCCATTCTTCAATCTGGTGCAACCATGGGCGAAGCTGCTGCCTCCGCTCGTTCACGTTTCCGTCCAGCGAGCGCAACAGAACGGTGAGTTGTCTGAGGACGGTGCGGACATCGCCGACGATGGGGATGTGCGCATGAACGTTCTTCTTGATCGAGGTGGGGTCGATATCGATATGAATGACCCGCGCCTCAGGGCTGAAGTCGGAAAGTTTTCCGGTCACCCGGTCGTCAAAGCGCGCGCCGACGGCAATCAGCAGATCGGCGTGATGCATGGCCATGTTGCTCCAGTAACCGCCGTGCATCCCCAACATCCCCATCGAAAGAGGATGGGTGCCGGGAAAACTTCCCAGCCCCATCAGCGTCATGGTGACGGGGACCTGGGTAAGCTCGGCAAACTCCAGGATCTCATCTGCGGCGTCGGAAAACAGCGCGCCGCCGCCGACGTAGATCACGGGCTTCCGGGCTTTCATGATTTCTTCGGCCGCCTGTTTGATCTGGTGCTTGTTGCCCTCGTAGGTGGGGTTGTAGCCCCTGAGGTTCACTTTATCCGGATACTTAAAGTCGGCCTTGTTGATGCTCACATCTTTCGGGATATCGACCAGCACGGGGCCTGGCCGTCCGGTGGTGGCGATGTAAAAGGCCTCTTTGATGGTCCGGGCCAGATCATTAACATCTTTCACCAAAACATTGTGCTTGGTGCATGGCCGGCTGATGCCGACGTTGTCCGCTTCCTGAAACGCGTCATTGCCGATCAAATTGGTGGAGACCTGCCCGGTGAAGGCCACCAATGGCACCGAGTCCATGAAGGCGTCGGCCAAGCCGGTAACGATGTTGGTCATGCCGGGCCCGGAGGTCACCAGCGCCACGCCCGCCTTTCCGGTCGCCTTGGCATAGCCCTCGGCCATGTGCGCGGCGCCCTGCTCATGACGGGTCAGGATCACCTCGATATCTTTCTGCTGGTGAAGGACATCAAAAATCTTCAACACCACTCCGCCGGGAATCCCAAAGATCACCTTGACCCCTTCCTGCTTCAGCGACTCAACGAATATCTCAGCTCCGGTCTTCTTCATTGCGGCCCCTCACGTATCTCTTTGAACGCCGCTGTGGCGGTAGCGTCCGAGGATTTCCATGATCTTGTCTTTGCCGGCGAGTTTGAGCTTCTGCAACCGCTTTTTTTCGACTTCTTCCAGGGGGGTTAAATGCGATTTGTGCTGGTATCCTTGAAGTTGCTTTTCGAGTTCCTGATGCTCTTCGTAATATTTCTTAAGCTCCGGGTCCTTGTCCAAAAGAGGGACGATGAACTCTTCCTCTCTTCTCTCCATAAGAGAGCCTCCTTAATGATTCTATTCTTGGCCTCGGAAATCGGTAATTTAGCCTACGGCACCCCTTTTGTCAACGCAGGTGGAAATGAAGGGCAAGTCCGTTTAGACTCGGCAGGAGACACCCTTGCATGGAAAAGTGAAGCACGCTAGTATCGGCCCATTTAAATCAGGAGGTTGAGATGGCCTACGAAAAATACGGCTCGGACGTTATCATCGACATGATGCGCGCTTACAAAATTCCCTATGTCAGCCTGAACCCCGGAGCGACTTACCGCGGGTTGCACGACTCGCTGGTCAATTATGGCAAAAACGACATGCCGATCATCACCTGCACCCACGAGGAAACCGCGGTGCAGATCGCTCACGGCTACGCCAAGGCGTCGGGAAAACCGATGGTGGCGATCGTCCACGATGTCGTTGGCCTCTTGCACTCTTGTCTGGCAATCTTTTACGCCTACCTGGACCGCGTGCCGGTGATGATCATGGGCGCCACGGGCCCCATGGACTACACACGCAGGAGGCCGCAGATCGACTGGATTCACACTGCCAACGTGCAGGGAAACGCCGTCAGGGATTACGTCAAATGGGATGACCAACCTTACAATGCCGCCAGCGTCCCGGAATCTTTCGCCCGTGGCTACCGTGTGATGATGACCGAGCCGAAAGGCCCGGTCTATCTCTGCTGGGACGCGGGCATTCAAGAGGATATGCTCAAGGGCGACGTTCCCATCCCCAACGTCGCCCGCCTGATGCCGCCGGCGCCGATTCAAGGAGACCTAAGGGCTCTGGAAAAAGCCGCGGAGATGCTGCTCACGGCGAAAAATCCGGTCATCCTCACAGACTACACCGGGAGAAACCCGCAATCGTTCGATAACCTGGTGAAGCTGGCCGAGCTGCTCGCCATTCCCGTGCTCGACTTCAACCGGCGGCTCAACTTTCCGACCAACCATCCGCTTAATCTCACCGGCTCCGACATCATAGAAAAGGCCGATCTCATCCTGTCTCTCGACGTGAGAGATCTGTATGGTCCGCTCGTCAAGCTGGACAAGATCACCCGCAAAACCGTCTACCGGACGCGGAAAGACTGCCAAATCATCGACATCGGCTTTGCCGATCTCCACATCAGCAAATGGTCGCAGGACTACATGCAGCTTCAGGAGACTGATCTCCACATCGCGGCCGACACGCTGGTAGCCATCCCTCAGCTCACGCTCATGTGCGGGGAGCCGCTCGGCAAGAACGGTAAAAAGAGGGAGGAGATTCGCACGCGTTTCGAAGAGCACAAGCGCGCGCACCAGGCGCTAAGGGCCGCATGGCAGGAAGAGGTCAAGAAAAACTGGAAAGGCGAGCCGATGTCGGTCCCGCGCCTCGCGCACGAGATCTGGCAGGTGATAAAAGACGAGGATTGGGTGCTGACGGCCAATACGCTCGAAGAGTGGGCGCTCAAGCTCTGGGACTTCGACAAGCCCTATCGCCACCCCGGCAAGTCCCTGGGAACTTCCACGCAGATCGGCATCTCCACCGGCGTCGCCCTCGCCCACAGGGGCACAGGCAGACTCGTCGTGGACATCCAGCCGGACGGCGATCTGATGTTCGATCCCGGGACGCTGTGGATCGGCGCCCACGACAAGATCCCGATGCTCATCGTCATGTACAACAACCGCGCCTATTACAACGACTGGGAGCACCAGATCCGCATGGCGGCGCAGCGGGGCACCGACGAGAAGCTTGCTTATGTCGGCATGGAGATTAACAACCCGCCGCCCGACTTCGCGACGATTGCGAAGGGCATGGGCTGCTGGGGCGAAGGACCGATATTCAACGGCGACCAGGTAGGTCCGGCCCTGCGGCGCGCTATCGAGTACATCAAGAAGGAGGGCAAGCCGGCCCTGGTCGATACCGTGACGCAGTTCAGATAATTCTCGCGAGGAATCCTTTATGCGACTTAAAGATCACGTAGCCATAGTAACCGGAGCAGCCCAAGGTATCGGTGCCGCCTATGCGCGGGGGCTAGCGCGAGAGGGGGCGGCGGTGGCCGTGGTGGACATCTTAGATCCAAAGCCAGTAGCTAAGGAGATCGTGGGCAATGACGGCAAGGCGCTGCCACTCGTCGTTGATGTCTCGGACGAGAAACAAACCCAGGAGATGGCGCGGAAAGTTGCGGACACTTTCGGCAGGATCGATATTCTTGTAAACAACGCTGCCGTCTACGGCACAATCGTCCGCAAGCCGTTCGAGCAGATCACCGTCGAGGAATGGGACAAGCTCTATGCGGTGAATGTGCGCGGCATCTTTCTCTGCGTCAAGGCCGTAGCCCCTTATATGAAGGCGCAGCGAAGCGGCAAGATCATCAACGCCTCTTCGAGCACTTTTTTCAAAGGCAACGAAGACTTCCTCCATTATGTCAGCTCAAAGGGCGCGGTCGTCGCCATGACCCGCTCCCTGGCCCGTGAGCTGGGAGAA
>JAHFAP010000223.1 GCA_023250495.1 Deltaproteobacteria bacterium
CCAGTTTACCACCCAGATTCTTAGGGAGGGGGATACCTTCGTGGCCTATGCGCCCGAGCTTGATCTTTCAAGCTGCGGTAAGACCATCCAGGAGGCCAAAGTTCATCTTGAGGAGGCGGTGACATTGTTCATCGAAGAGGCACAGCGCATGGGGACCCTCCAGGAGATCCTGGAAGAAGCAGGGTTTACCAAGGAAGCGGCAGGCTGGAAGGCGCCGGAGATTGTCGTGCAGGAAAAAACACGGCTGGCTCTAATGCGCTGACATGCCAAAAATCACGCCCGTTCCTTATCAGACCCTCGTCAGAGTATTTGAGAAGGACGGGTTCCAGCTTCAGCGAACGCGCGGTGACCATCTCGTCTACACAAAGCCCGGCATTCCAAGACCTATAGTGATCCCCATGTACGACCAAGTTCCGGTCTTCATTATCCGGAACAATCTCCGCTCCGCAAGAATGAGCAGAGAGCGATACCTTGAACTCCTCGGAACAGTTTAGGCCGGGGGAAGAATCTTGTCAGAAAAGCTTGAATACCTGAAGCGAGGTCCTAAAGGTGTTTAGTTGGGGAGGAGCTATGAGAAAAACTCTTACGGTTCTCTTCATCGTAGTGGCCCTGGGTGCGGGTGCAACCATAGCCCAGGCTCAGCAGCCGAAGAAAGTCCCCCGGATAGGATACGTGTCAGGAAGTGGCGATCCCTCCACTCCATCACCTTCCCTTGAGGCATTCCGGCAAGGGCTGAGAGATCTCGGTTATATTGAGGGGAAAAACATCCTGGTTGAATATCGCTACGCTGAGGGAAAGGTGGACCGGATGCCTGATCTTGTGGCCGAACTCGTGCAACTCAAGGTCGATGTGCTTGTCGCCGGCAATTTACCAGGGATCCGCGCAGCCAAGCAGGCGACCAAGACAATCCCCATTGTCATGGTGACTACTGTGGATCCAGTCGCGACCGGAATCGTCGATAGCTTGGCGCGCCCAGGCGGAAATATCACAGGGCTCACCAGACTCACCCGAGACTTAAGCGGAAAACGGCTGGAATTGCTTAAAGAGGTGGTCCCGGCGATATCGCGCGTTGGAGTCCTTTGGGATGCGAACGCACCAGGACCGGTTATTGGTTTTAAAGAGTATGAGGCTGCGGCGCGCGCTCTAAAGATACCGCTTCAATCCCTGGAGGTACGAGGTCCAAACCCTGATATTGAGGGCGCATTTCAAGCTGCCGCCAAGGGGCGCGCGAGCGCGCTCATCACGATTAGGGGTGCCCTGCTCAATCGTTACCCGAAGCGGATTGTGGACCTTGCCATAAAGAACCGACTGCCTTCAATGTGCGAGGGAAGTGAGTACGTAGAGGCCGGCGGCCTCATATCCTATTCAGCCAACGAAGCTGATCAGTTCAAGCGCGCGGCTTACTACGTAGATAGAATCCTCAAAGGCACCAAGCCCGCTGATCTCCCCGTCGAGCAGCCGATGAAGTTTGAGTTCATCATCAATCTGAAAACGGCGAAGCAGATTGGCCTCACGATTCCGCATGAAGTGCTCGCGCGAGCGGATAAGGTGATCAAGTGAAAGCAGGTGTTAGGCAATAGCCAGGAGAATTCCTAGCTGACAGCTGAATGCTGAAAGCTAAGATGAGAGGAGAACGATCGTGGCACAGCAATCAGCGGCACAGGGTGAGATGGACATCTTTTCCGAGGCGCCTCCGGAGCCTAAGAGGGGCCTCAGGTTTTTTCTCTGGCTGTTAGTCATTTTATTTCTCCTTGTCTGGTCTTTCCAAGGGGCCAAGATCAGGCCCGGAGAGCTGGTTGAGGGGATACCGCAGATCTTTGCTACGGTCGGGCGCATGCTGCCGCCCGATTTTTCCAAGATCACCGACGCCAAGAGTTATTTCTTTCCTGAAGGGATCTCGCTGACGCAGTTGCTATCGCCGCTGCCGCTGCCGGAAGAACAGCAAAGGATCAAACGGCGATGGTGGGACAACACGTTTCCGCAAACGATCGTCGGGGCGACGATCGAGACGATTCAGATGGCGCTGGCGGGCACCTTCCTGGCGCTGCTGGTGGCCTTTCCCGTCGGTTTCCTCGCCGCGCGCAACACCACGCCCCATCCCTGGGTCTATTCCGGCGTGCGGTCCGTGTTGAATTTTTTGCGCACGATCCCTGATCTGGCCTTGGGACTGCTGTTCGTCGCCGCGGTGGGTCTTGGTGCCTTCGCCGGCACGCTGGCTCTTTTCATCCACACGACGACGGTGTTGGGGAAGCTCCTTTCCGAGGCGGTGGAAAATATCGACGAGGGCGTCGTCGAGGCGATCCGCGCCACCGGCGCCGGCTACACTCAGATCCTCGCCTTCGCCGTGCTGCCGCAGATCTTGCCCGATCTGATCTCCTTCACGCTCTATCGACTGGAGACCAATATCCGCTCGGCATCGGTTTTGGGTTTGATCGGCGCGGGCGGCATCGGCTATCTCATGAACACCAGCTTCCGCACTTTTCAGTATCAGGAGGCCGCGGCGATCGTCCTGGTCCTGGTTGTGCTCGTGGTGCTCGTCGACTACGCGAGCTCTCGTCTGCGAGAATGGGTCGTGTGATTGGATATGGATTATTTTCAACTTGCGAGCCAATGCGGGAACAGAGATTCTTCGCTGCGCTCAGAATGACATTAGAGAGACTTGTCATCCTGAACGAAGTGAAGGATCTCTGGTGAAATGACCAGCTAGCCATCAAAGGGGAAAGAAAATGAAACTCAAGATCGTGGGCTCTCCGACAGAGAGGATCGAAGGGCCGGAAAAGGTCGGGGGCCAGACCCTCTATACAGCTGACATCAAACTTCCCAGCATCATCTGGGGCAAATGTTTGCGCAGCCCTTTTTCGCATGCGAGGATCGTGAGGGTGAATACGGAGAAGGCAAAAAAGGTAAAAGGAGTCCTCGCCGTTCTCACGGGCGCGGATCTGCCGCCGTTTCGCGTCGGGCTCAGCCTGCAAGATATTCCGATCGTGGCCCAGGGCAAAGTGCGCTTTGTCGGAGAGAAGGTCGCCGCGGTTGCGGCCGAAGATCTCAATGCAGCGGAAGAGGCGCTATCTCTCATCGAAGTCGATTATGAGGATTTACCCGCGGTATTTGACCCGAAGAAGGCGATGGAGCCTGGCGCCTCTCTGGTTCATGAGGAGCTGCCGTCTTACAAAGGGTTTCATCGTCCTGCGGAGATGATTCCGAATGTCTTTGCCATCCAGAACTGGACGGCGGGCGATCTTAGCTCCGGCTTCAAAGAAGCCGACCTGGTTTTAGAGCACACGTTTCACACCCAACTGGCTCATCAGGCCTATCTTGAGCCGCACGCGGCCGTGGTCGCGGTCGACGGCTCGGATCGCATTCAAGTCTGGGCTTCATGCAAGGCCCCGTTCCGTCTTAAAGAACAGCTCGCCAAGCAATTGAGTCTCCCCAAAGATCACATTCGGGTTCACATCGTGGCCGTGGGCGGCGACTTCGGCGGCAAAGGCTCGTTGATGGATATTCCCATCTGTTATCACCTTGCAAAGGCGGCCGAGCGGCCGGTGAAAATGGTCATGACCTATGCCGAAGAGTTGACCGCGGGCGACCCGCGCCATCCGTCCGTCGTGAGACTCAAGAGCGGAGTGAAGAAAGACGGCACGCTCGTGGCGCGCGAGGCCGAGGTGATTTTCAATAGCGGCGCCTACGCGGCGTTCAAGCCTGGAGAGATCCCCAATCTCGGCGGCGCCACGCATGCCACCGGAGTCTATCGGATTCTAAACTACGCGATTCGCTCCTACGGGGTCTACACGAACACCGTCCCTTGTGGCTACTATCGCGCTCCCGGCCAGCCGCAAGTCGTGTTTGCGGTCGAATCGCATACGGACCTTATCGCCAAAGAGCTGGGGATGGATCCTTTGGATCTTCGCCTCAGAAATCTCCTCAGGGACGGAGACAAATTGCCCGGCGGCAGGGGCGTAGAAAAAGTGCGCTGCCGCGAGACGCTGGAGGCCGCGGCGAAGAAGGCAGGTTGGAAGAAGCCGAAGGCAGGGAAAAATATCGGCCGCGGAATCGGCGTCTCGTTCCGCCATGTGGGCGGCTCCGGCGAGGCGAATGCGGAAATCTCGGTCGCGCCCGACGGCAAGGTCACGATTCTCACCGCTGTGCCGGACACGGGCACCGGCACGCACACTCTTCTCCAACAGATCGCTGCGGAGGTCCTCACCATTCCGCCAAGCGATATCCGGGCCGAGATCGGAGACACGGAGACTTTTGAAACCGACGCCGCGCCTGGAGGAAGCAAGATCACCAGCATGAGCGGACAGGCGGTGCTGGAAGCAGCTCAAGAGATGCGGGAGAGGATGAAAACCACAGCGGCTTCACTGCTGGGCTGCAACGCAAGCGACATCAAGCTTGAGAAGGGCCGCTTCATGACGGCGCGCGGTGCCAAGCGGGCGCTCGCTTTTGCGGAGGTCGCCCGGCAAGCTTCCAAGGAGAACGGAGATTTGCGCGTTCGCAAGATTTTTCAGTTTAAGAGCCGCTCGCCCGTTGCCGCCTTCGTTGCCCAGATCGCTGAAGTCGAAGTGGATCGAGAGACCGGCTTCCTTACGGTGAGACGCATCGTTACATCGCATGACGTCGGGACGGTCATCAACCCGCTCACGCATCAGGGACAGATCGAGGGGGGCGTGATCCAGGGTTTGGGCTACGCGACGATGGAAGAGGTGGTGACGGAGAGCGGCAAGGTTGTGACCGCGAATCTCGGCGATTACCGAATCCCCTGCATTCAAGATCTTCCGCCTCTGCAGACGGTGCTGGTCGAGGATCCCGCCGGCCCTGGTCCGTTCGCAGCCAAGCAGATCGGAGAAAACGGGATCATCGCCACTGCGGCGGCGATCGCTAACGCTCTGGGTGATGCAATCGGAGTTAGAATCTCCGATCTTCCGCTCACGGCCGAGAAGATCTACTTCGCCTTGAAGTCCTCGAGATCGGCCGCGTGAGGGACCGCCCGCTCAATCTCGTTCAGGATCTCCTCTTTCTTACTCATAAATCACCTCCCCCGCACTCTCCCCGGCCACCTTCTTATGGCCAGGTCGGCGAGGAAGAGAAAGAGGCCGAGGCCGGCAAGCGGCTGCCAGGTTTCTCGCGCTGACGTAGCTTTGCCCGGGTCGGGCGTGAAGAGGCGCTTCAATCCCTGCTCCCATTGATCCGGCCGCAGCATCTCGCCGCCGGTCTCCTCGG
>JAHFAP010000224.1 GCA_023250495.1 Deltaproteobacteria bacterium
GAGAATTTTAGAGTCACTCCAATTCTGTCAAGACTCGATAGTGATTCCTGTCTCTCTGGGCGGAGATCGGAAAAATCTCTCAGGCCGTTTCCCCGGAGATTGAATTCCAGAATGGTAAGCGAGATGGCTAAGCCCCGGAAGGATCGCCACGTGAAGGCAAGCTCCATACGTTTTTCGGATCCTGAATTCAAAATCCAAAATCTAAAATCCAAAATCTAAAATCGCTTCTAACTAGGGATACATGTATTCAATAGGCGGAGATTCGAAGTCCGCTATCACCTTGGTCACTCCGGGAACCCCTTCAATTAAGCGGCTGATTTCTTTTTCTAATTCCGATTGAGCAAGAATACCTGACACATGTACCTGACCCCGCTCTACTCGAACATTGATAGTTAGGTTGCGCGTTTTCGGAGACATAACGAGCACCGCTTGTACCCTGGCAGCGATCGTCAGATCCTTGAAGGCCTGCTCCGAAGCGGCTGTGGGCTGATAGTCTTCACGACGTACCGCCTCAACAATCAGGTGGGAGGCGGTCTCTAAAGTCATTTGGCCGACATTGAGCACAAGGTCATATCGGCTAGGATCCCGCCAATCGTAACCGAATATTGCCAGGAGCCGCCTTTTGCGGGCCCTATCAACCTGTTCGATGTACTCTGCAGCGGCTGCTTCATCAAGTCCTTGGCGCTCCCGTACCTGCTCGATCCGAAAAGCCATGGGCGCAGTGAGATGAACTTTCAACACATGACGGATACCGGGGAAAAGCTCCTGGCCCGCATGACCGTGGTAGACCAAGTTCCCCCCTTGGGCAACCTCACACATGGCTGCCTGCAGAACAATGCGATAAAGTCGCAGGCTCTCCTGCCATCGCTCCCACCAGTGAGGAACAGTTTCCAGGACTTCGGTAAACTTGGCCTCAGGTATCCCATACCTCTGGCTTGCCTCCACAAGCACCTCTCGGCTCACACATCGGTAGCCCAAAGCAGCAGCAACCCGCTCTGCCAAAGCCTGCCCGCCGCTGAAAGCCCCTCGGGATATAGTGATAATAGGCATAGACCTTACCTCCTCATCACTGAATCTTAGAGTAAACAGTCTCGGAAAAGGACCGGTTTAAAAATCTTTTAACACAGCTCATGGTCTCAGTCCATCCCCACGATGTTAGGTTCCATCCGGGCGCAAATCGAGGCCATGCTGGGACCCTATAATGCGAGCGCGGAGGCATTAAAGGTCGCTGGATCGGACCCTCAATCTTTGATATAGAGCAGATTCCGATCTTGTTCGCTGTAGGCATAAAAGCCCAGCCGACGATTCCTAAATCTCCCCGGATTCCCTTGCGCTTGATAAGGTCTCCAACCCCGTCAACAAACCGATCCGTGACGAGCAGCTCGTTCACCCATGTGCTCTTTCTGACCCTGCCTTCATCCCACGGCAGGGCTGAAAGCTTTTCTTGCTCCATAGCCTTACGAAGGGATTGCAGTTTGCGCCGAAAGGAAGTGGGGATTACTTTCATGACCACGGACCACTGGACAAGTTGATCATTGAAGCTCGCAAAACTACTTTCCCGAAGACTGCTCCGCGATCCTCTTAAAAAAGCCCTCCCGCTCCAGCTCATCAACGACGCTCTCGTCAAGAAATTTTTCCAGGCCCATATCCGGCTTCACTCCGGGCATTCGCTGGGCAACCAACTCGAGGGCATTGCGCAAGCCGTCAGGAAACGTACGCTTAGTTTCTACCGCTCAGCCTTTTAAAGAATCCCTCTTTCTCCAACTCGTCAAGCGTGCTTTCATCCAGGTACCTGCGCAGGTCGGTATCCGCCTTGGCTCCGGGAGTCCGCTGGGCGATCATCTCCAAGGTATTGCGCAAGCCCTGCTGCGACACCCGCGTCGGGAAGGAGAAACTCGACGCAAAATATTGGTAAGTCTCCTCCAGCGCCTTGGGGTTTTTCTGCTGGAGCCGCTTGGCCAACACGGCCAGTCCCGTATCCTTGCTTTGCATGAACTGGTACGTTCCTTCGGCGTACGCCTGCTGAAAACGCTTAACCGCGTCCCGGTTCTTCTCCAAGAAAGATCGGCGCACGGCGATAACATTCATCGGGAACGTCGCCGTCTTCATGTCGCTCATGTGAGCGAGCACATTCATGCCCATTCGGACAGCCTCGCCGAGCTCAGGATGCGCGAGGACCGTGGCGTCGAGCGCCTTTGCGGAAAGGGCTACGAGCCGGTTGGCGGCGCCGCCGCTCTGGATAATGGTGACCGACTGGCGCGGGACGTTCCATTCTTTGAGCGCCAGGACCACGGCCAGCTCGTTCGCGCCACCGAAACCGACGATGCCGATTTTCTTGCCCACCAAATCTTCGGGCTTGCGAATCTCTTTCTGCGTTACAAAGCTGAAAGGAAAGGTATTGAGGGAGCCGGATATCATCACCAGATCCGCCCCTTGCTGGATCGCGTTGATTGTAGTGGCGGCGTCAACCTGCGCGAAGTGCACGCTGCCCGCAACCAGCGCCTGGAGCCCGCGGGTAGACCCCGGAATCATAACCACGTCGCCGTTAAGGCCATACTTCGCCAACAGTCCCAAGTCCTTGGGCGCCCAAACGGGGGCCTGGAAGCCCGCAAACCCGCCGTAGGCGATCAAGTAGTTCTCTTGAGCAGAAGACCATCCAGAGATTGTGGTCCAAAGGAGAACAACCAGACACGCTTTTCGAAACATTTTTGGCTTCCTTCCTTTTTGCTATTCGTTGGGCCAGAGGGATTTAACAACTGCCCACCTCTACTTGTCAAAGCACCAAGTTCATACTTCATCCCTCATCCTTCCTTAGGCGGCGATTCTCAGATCGTTCTGGCACGGTCTCCCGCCGCTGCGAAGAAAAACAAATAAGTCAATTACTTACTCAGGCCCGACCCCCAGCTCACCGCAACCTTTTCTACTCAAACGGCAACTCAGCTCGGCCGCTCCTTGGCTACATCCCCACCACTACTCGACCGACAATGGCCCCGGCTTTCAGCTCGTCGAGTGTGCGGCTGACCTCCGACAGGGGCCGCTTCTGGATCGGGATGGGCTGGAGCCTTCCCTCGCGCGCGAATGCCACGACCGTTTTCAACTCGGCCACGGTGCCGAGGTGGGAGCCCTGAATCGTGAGCGCGCGTTGAATCGTCGCCACAACCGACACCGGGATCTCGCCGCCGTACAGGCCGACCAGGATCAGCCGGCCGCCCTTGCGCAGAGCGCCGAGGGCAAGACTCGCCGTCTCGGTGGTGCCCACGAGATCCACCGCGCCGTAGATCGGGCCGGCGGCGATTTGCCGGAGCTTCTTGGCAGCCTCGGCATCGCGCCCGTCGAGCGTCGCAGCCGCGCCCGCCTTCCCTGCCGCGTCCAGCTTCGCGGCATCGATGTCCACCGCGACGATTCGCTCGTGGCCCGTCGCCCGCAACATCGCGATAGCCGTCAGCCCGAGTCCTCCCGCGCCGATCACTGCGACCCATTCCTCGCGCGGGATTGGATTCAGCTTCGACACGGCGGCATATGTAGACAGACCCGAGCAGGACAATGTCGCCGCCCAAGTCGGATCTACGCCGCTGGCATCGATGAGATAGCGCGGGTGCGGGACAAGGAGATGATCGGCATAGCCGCCCGGACGCTGAATGCCGATATAGTGCGGCGCCATACAATGATTGTCCATACCCTCGCGGCAGCGCGTGCAGGTGCCGCAGCCCGTCCACGGGTAGACCAGGCGATCCGCTCCGATCGGCACGTCGCCGGCTTCGGGCCCCGCAGCGATGATTGTGCCGTACGGCTCATGGCCGAGCGTCACGGGCGGGTTCATTCCGCGCTCACTCATGTGCAAACGCTTGCCGCCGCCCAGCTCGAAGTAGCCGTCCCGGATGTGCACGTCGCTGTGGCACACCCCGCAGTACTTGAGCCTGAGCAGGACTTCGGTGCCGCTCGCCTTTGGAGTCTCGCGCTCCGCCTTCCGCAGCGGCTTGCCCCATTCGACAACGTCGTAGCTCAGCATATCACCTTCGCGGCCGCTAGTTCTCGATTCGCACCTGCGGTCCAAGGTTCGTGCAGTCCGCATCGGTCTTGAGACCCGCTGCGTGAATGCCGTGAACGGCAAGCTCCTCATCGCGCTCCTGCGTGTCTCCTGTGACACCAACAGCGCCGATGACCTCGCCTTCCTTGTCGCGGATCAGCATTCCGCCGCCTTCGGGAAAGATCTGATCGCCTGAAGCACGGATAACGTACTGCATGAACAGCGGCCGCTCTTCAGCGCGGACGCGGACGAGCGCGGAAGACCGTCCCAAGGCAAGCGCAGCATATGCCTTGCCGTAAGCCATCTCGAACCGCATCATCGCGGAGCCGTCCTCCTTTTGGAAAGCTTTCACCTTTGCGCCGGGCTCGACGACCACGACGCTTAGTGGACGGCAGCCAAGTTCACGCCCGCGAGAGAGAATGGCCTCGATGATTCGTTTCGACTGTTCCAAGGTGATCATAGTCATGTTTCCCCCTTTTACTAATAGTAGGCGATTGCGAAAGTTTGAGGTTTATATGTTAAGTAACGCCGGATTCTAGTTTACACGGCCCCCTTAAAATTGCCTCAATAGTCGCGCAGAGGTTATTCGAACTGGTTGGCAGGCGTCAAGGTGAAAAGGGCCCGTGGGGAAGGTGTCTGACTGGCCTAACTTTATTAGCTCTTCGCGCGTTTCTCTGTCCAAACGACTAAGCCCGGCCGGGGGAACCCAGTCCGGGCTAATGAAAACGAATCAAGGATTTGACCGGATTTACGAATCCAGGCTGTTGTTGATTGGCTCTATTGAATGCGGTTACTTATATAGTACAGCATCGCGCACGCCGTCAAGGGAAAATTTGATGGCAGCAAGCCTCGACTTGCAAAAGTAAAGATTCGACCCTCCCTCTCTTTTTCTGTTTTCGGCCTCTCGCGTTAGGCTGATGGCTTGACGCACATACTCATCTCACGAAGAGATAGCTAAAGCCGCTTCTCTTCTGGCACGAGTAGTAACTCTTCTCATACGACCGAGGAAGCACTCAATGTCTCCGGTGGTCGCTGAATGAATTAGTAGATGGCTTATAATGTTGCGGTCGTTTCGTAGTTGCGCAATTGCGCAAACATGGCAAGCCTGCCTCCTTTGTATAAACCTAGAAGTTT
>JAHFAP010000225.1 GCA_023250495.1 Deltaproteobacteria bacterium
CCGGAAACAGCGCGATGGTCGATTGATCGCCCCGGTTCACGACCGTGAGCTCATCGGTATGCGTAACTTCCTGCACGAAGCGCACGCAGCGAGTGCACTTGATGCAGCGCTCGCCGTCGAAGACAACGTAGGGGCCGAAGATCTCCCGCTTGCGGTCGTGCTCCTTTCTCTCCTCGAACCGGCTTCCCTTGAGGTCGTGCTCCATGTAGTAGTCCTGGAGCCAGCACTCGCCCGCCTGATCGCAGATCGGACAGTCCAACGGATGATTGATGAGCAGAAACTCCATCACCGCGCGGCGCGCCTCCAGAACTTTTGCGGTTTGCGTTTTGACCGCCATTCCCTCGCTCACGGGGGTGTTGCAGGCGATCTGGAGCTTGGGCATCTTCTCGATTTCCACCAGGCACATGCGGCAGTTGCCCGCGATCGCGAGCTTGGGATGATAGCAATAATGGGGAATGGAAATCCCCGCTTCCGCCGCCGCCTGGATGACGGTCTTGCCCTTCTCAGTGGCGATCTCGCGTTCGTCGATGGTGAGTTTTACTGGGTCCATCTTACTAGGCCGCTAAAACCACGCACCTTTTCTGTCGTATGTGCTCTTCAAATTCCTCACGGTACTTTTTGACAAAGGCAGCCGCGGGCATGGCCGCTGCGTCGCCGAAGGGACAGATCGTGTTCCCCATGATGTTGCCGCTCACACTCAAGACCAGATCCAAATCCTCTTTTCTTCCCTCTCCGTGCTCGATGCGCCGGAAGATTTTTTCCATCCAATGGCATCCTTCGCGGCATGGGGTGCACTGGCCGCATGACTCGTGGGCAAAAAAGCGGGCGATGTTCCACGCGGCACGGACCATGCAGGCCGACTCATCCATAACGATAACCCCGCCGGAGCCGAGCAGCGTCCCGGCCGCTTGGAACGACTCGTAGTCCATCCGGACCCCGTCAATCTCATCCGCTCGCAGCACCGGCATCGAGGCGCCGCCGGGAATCACCCCCTTGAGCTTTTTTCCCTCCGGCACGCCGCCGCAATCCTCTTCCAAAAAACGCTTGAACGGATAACCCATCTCGACCTCATAGACTCCGGGCCTGCGGATGTGACCGCTGACGCTGAAGAGCTTCGTCCCCTTGCTCTTCTCCGTGCCGATGGCCGCGTAACGGGCGGCGCCCTGATCGATGATCCACGGGAGGGAGGCCAGCGTCTCGACGTTGTTCACTACGGTCGGGCAACCGAAAAGGCCGTGGGTCGCCGGGAAGGGCGGCTTGACCTTCGGCCAGCCCTTGCCGCCTTCCAATGAAGAGAGCAGCCCGGTCTCTTCGCCGCAGATGTAGGCGCCGGCGCCACGGTGGAGAATAATGTCCAGGTCGTAGCCGGAGCCCAAAATATTTTTTCCCAGATACCCCGCTTGCATAGCTTCGTCAATCGCCTTTTCCAGCACTTTGGCGCCGAAGCTGAACTCACCGCGGATGTAGATGAAGGCGGTGTGCGATTGGATCGCATAGGCGGCCATGATGGTGCCTTCGATGATTGCGTGCGGATCTTTCTCGATGAGCACGCGGTCTTTAAATGTGCCAGGCTCGCTCTCATCGGCGTTGCAGACGACATATTTTGGCTTGGGGCTATCCTTGGGAACGAATCCCCACTTCATTCCGGTGGGAAACCCCGCGCCGCCGCGTCCCCGAAGACCCGAGGCCTTGATTTCCTCGATCAGCCGTTCCGGCGACATTTCGCGTAGCGCCCTCTCGAGCGCGCGGTACCCGCCGCGAGAGCGGTAGGCCGCCAGCGTGTGGGAGTCGGGAGCATCAATGTTTCGTAAAAGGATCTTCTCCATCGTGATCAGCGAAGAATGACGGGAGACCGAAGACCGATGACGGTCAGCGGTCTCCGGTCCTCGGTCGTTATTTGAGCTTTTCCAGAATCTCGGCCACCTTTGCCTCGGTCAGGTTCTCGTAGTAATCGTCGTTCAACTGCATCATCGGCCCGCTGCCGCAGGAGGCGAGACATTCGACTTCAGAAACCGTGAACTTTCCATCCGGCGTGGTCTCGCCGACGCCGATCCCGAGTTTCGCTTTGATAAGGGCGCTGATCTTTTCCGCTCCGGCCAGCGCGCAGGGAAGCGTGCGGCAGAGCTGGATGTGGTGCCTGCCGACGGGCTTCATGTTGAGCATGGTGTAAAAGGTAACGACGCCGTAAACGTGCGCCACGGGGGTTTCCATGATCCTGGCCACGTAGTCGATCGCCTCGGCGCTCAGGTAGCCGAACTCCTCCTGAGCGAGTCGAAGGACCGGCAGCATCGCCGCCTCCTTTTTCGGATAACGGCGCACGATCTCGTCGAAGCGCTTTAACGATTCGTCTGGAAATTTAACGGCCATTCATCACTCAACATTCAAAACTCAAAATTATCTGTCACACTCTCCGCCGATCATGTTGATCATCCCGAAGGTCGGAACGATGTCGGCCACCATGTATCCTTTGATCATCTCATGGAAAGCGGACATCGCGATAAAGCAGGGAGGACGGACTCTCACCCGGTAAGGCCTTCCTCCTCCCTGGCTCACGATGTAAAAGCCCAGCTCGCCGTTGCCCCCTTCGACGGCAAAATACACTTCCCCGGGCGGGACCTGGATGCCTTCCATGATGATCTTGAAGTGGTGCATCAATCCTTCGATGCTGTTGTAAACCTTCTCTTTCTCCGGCAGAACGATGCTCGGGTCGTCGAGCGAGACCGCGCCCAAGGGCATCGTTTGCAGCGCCTGCTCCACGATCCTCATGCTCTGCTCGATCTCCTGGATGCGGCAGACAAAACGATCGTAGTTGTCTCCCTTGGTGCCCAACGGGACTGCAAAATCGAGCCGGTCATAGACCAGATACGATTGGGCCTTGCGGACGTCGTAGCTCACTCCCGTGGAGCGCAGGATCGGTCCGGTGAGCCCGTAGGCGATAGCCGTCTCTTGTGAGATCACGCCCACGCCCGACATCCGGTCGATAAAAATTCGATTGCGCGCGAGCAACCGGTCGCAGTCAGCCAGGAGCTTCCTGATCTTGCGGAAAGCCTGAGTGACCTGCTCGGCGAAGTCGGGCGGGAGATCATGCTTGACCCCGCCGATCCGGACATAGGAAATTGTCAACCGGGCGCCGGTCACCACCTCGACGATTCTCATGAGCAGCTCGCGCGCCTCGATCATGTAGAAGCCCGCGGTGATCGCTCCCAGCTCCGAGGCGGACATGCCGCAGCAGGTGAGATGATCCGTGATGCGGGAGATCTCGCTCATGATGACTCGGATGAACTGACATCGCGGCGGCACCTCCACGCCCAGAAGCTTTTCGACTGTCAGGGCATAGCCCACGTTGTTGATGAGCGGCGAGACATAGTTCAGCCGGTCGGTATAGGGGATCACTTGCGTCCATGTCGCCTGCTCGCACATCTTGTCGAAGCCGCGGTGCAGGTAGCCCACCTCCACCTCGCAGTCCAGCACCTTCTCGCCCTCCAGCTTGAGATTGAACTTGATGGTCCCATGGGTGGCTGGATGGGAAGGCCCCATCTGCAGCTCCATAGTCTCCAACGGTAGCTCTCGGCTTTCGGGCTTCATGGCTGAGGCAACGGCACGGCGCGCTGTTACCGCTCGTGGCCCAGCTTCTGTTTCAGCTGTAAGAGTTTGTCGTCCGACCTGGTATCGACGAAGGTGCCGGCCAATGGCCGTTCGGGCACCAGAGGCTGGCGCTGGTTCACCGGATAGTCCTTGCGCAGCGGATAGCCGCGGAACTCCTCGTAGAGCAGGATCCTCTTCAGATCGGGGTGGCCGCGGAAGCGAATTCCGAACATGTCCCACACCTCGCGCTCCAACCAGTTCGCGCCTTTCCATAGCGGAGTAAGCGAGTCCACTGCTGGTTCATCCTCCTCCACCGGAACCTTGACCCGCAGGCGGTGATTGGCCCGCAAGGAGTACAGGTGATAGACCACTTCGAAACGCGGCTGTTTTTTTCCCAGGTAATCGACCGCTGTGATGTCCGCGAGAAAATCAAAGTCTAATTTGGGGTCATCTTTAAGGAAGCGAACGATCTCCAACAGCCCTTCGCCGCGGATGACGACCGTCTCGTCGCCGCGGAACGCATGGGACTCAAGGATCATCCCGCTAAATGTTTCGCTGAGATATTGGATGCGGGGGCTCTCTTCTCCCATCAAGCCTCACTCCCAGTCCAGGGCCCCTTTTTTCCAGGCATAGACAAAGCCTACCACGACGACGGTTAGAAAAATTCCCATCTCCACGAGACCAAAAATGCCGAGGCGGCGAAACAGCACCGCCCACGGATAAAGAAAGACGCCCTCGAGGTCAAAGATGAGGAAAAGCATGGCCACTAAATAGAACTTCACCGGAAAGCGAATCCGCGCATCCCCTTTGGGCGGATTTCCGGATTCGAAGGGCTCATCCTTGACCGGGTTGGGCCTTTTGGGACCCACCATTTGCGCGATCAGGAGCAGCGCTAGCACGACGGATCCTGCAAAGAAAAACAGCACCAGGACAGGAAAGAAGGGATGAGTCATCAAAGGGTCACGTTAAAAAATACCATACCCCCCAAGCGAGAGGTATGGGAAAAGCTATGGGGGCTGGCCGCGGACGACCAATTTTTTTGTATTGGAAAAAGCGTTGGATGTCAAGGAAACGACCGGCAGAAGCGATCATTGAAAGCCCCTCACGCTTCGCTTATACTTGCCAAAAAACAGGAGGTCTCTATGAGACGGATCGTCTTAATCCTTAGCTTGACTTTTATGGTAGGAGTAGTGGCGGGAGTGATCGCCGGCCGGGCACTCAACGCTCAGCAGGAGGCCGTAAAGCGCACAGACCTGCTGAAGACAGACCTCGAAGGGGTGGAGGGGAAAGAAGCCCATGTGTTCCTGGTCGAGCTGGCACCCGGGGGTGCGACCGGAAAACACTTTCACCCTGGACATGAATTGGCCTATGTTCTGGATGGCGCCGCAACCGTTGAACTGGAGGGGAAAAAACCGGTTACGCAGAAGCGCGGGGCCGTGTTTCACTTAACGCCCAAACAGGTGCATGACGTGAAGAATCCGGGCAAGACAGTGCCCATGAAGGCGCTGGTGTTCGCCCTTTACGAGAAGGGCCAGCCGGTCGCCACTCCTGTAAAATAGCGACTGGATTTCCCGG
>JAHFAP010000226.1 GCA_023250495.1 Deltaproteobacteria bacterium
CTTCCTGGCGCAGGAGGCCGGCTTCCGCGAGCTGGTATCTTTTATCGAACAGGACATCGTGGAGCTGCAGGGAAGCATACTTGCGTCCGAGCAGCTGCTCGAATCCGAGCCGGCGCTGGCGGAGAAGTTTGTGCGCGGGGCACTCAAGGGCTTCCGCGCTTTCCGTGACAACCGTTCGGGAACGATCCAAGTCTTGACGCGCTTTCTCAGGCTCAAGGAGGAGATGGTGGCGAAGATCTACGATCTGATTCGTCCGGGGATGACCCAGGACGGGACCATCAGCGAAGCCTTGCAGAGAAAATCCCTCGAGCACATCGTCGGCCGCGTGGCGCTTGAGAAGCCGCCGGCCCTGGAGAAGATTTTTGATTTTTCCCTTGCGCGGAAGGTCCGCGATGAGTTGCAGGCCAAGGGGTGGAAGCCGGGATAGATCGCTGCTTTCTTAAAGTCCCAGACGAGTTTCGCCCTGTCCCTCTTCGCGGTACAAACCGAACGCTTTGAGCACCGGCGCGTCATGCATCGAAAAAAGAATGGCGTCTTCCTTTGCCGCGCGGTTGGCATGCTCGTGCCAGCTCCAGAGCGGCACGATGAACGTGTCGCCTTTCTCCCAGTGAAACGGCTCGCCGTTGATTACGGTGGTCCCGCTGCCGCGGAATATATGGTAGATGCTCGTGCTCGTGTGGCGGTGGACCTGTGTTCGCATCCCTGGCCGGAGCATCTGCATGCGGCACGAGAGCGTGGGCAGCGTCGAGCCGCCGGTCAAAGGGTTGACGTAGTCCAGTGCTATGCCCTCGAACGGATGGGGCGTTCCCTCGGCGAGGCGCTTCAGCGCCGGGTAGGTGTCGCGCCAGCGGTAATGGAGCGGGCGCGACGTCTCCGTCTGCCCTGAAGCCACGGGCCGCGTCATGCCGTAGTCGGGCGAGAGGTCGGAGCTGCTCTTGACCGGAAGGCGCTGCTCCCGGTAGGGCTCGAGCGATATGACCTGCAGCGATTGCACGAAAGGCACATCCAGCCCGTCAATCCAGACCATCGGCTCATTGCCCTCGTGCGCGTGCTCATGCCAGCTCCACTGAGGGGTGAGAATCAGATCTCCCTCTTCCATCGCCATCTTGTGTCCCGCGACCGTGGTATAGGCGCCTTTTCCCTGGAGGATGAAGCGGATGGCGGTCATCGTGTGGCGGTGGGCCGGCGCCACCTCGCCGGGCTGGATGAGCTGAAAGGAGAAAAGCATCGTGTGGCTGGTCATTTCGCTCTTCTCCATTCCTGGATTGACCAGGCGGATAGTTCTCCGCTCGACGTTTCCTTTCGAGATTCCGATCCGGTCCCGCGCCTGAAGCAGTCCGTCATAGACGTCCGCCCACTTCCAGAGATAGGGCTTCACGGTTGTCTTAGGGTCCAGAGGTCGATCTTCTCGATCGAGCCGCCAGATGCCCGACAGCCATTTTTGCCAGAGCAGTTGATCCAGCTCGTCAGTGGGTTTGGACTCGGCTTTCATCGGACACCTCCGATGTAAAGGATGAAGGCTGAAGGCGGAAGGATGAAAAGCTCCTTCATCCTAAGGTCTCGTTCTTGTATCTGCGGTAAATCCCATCGTAGAAAGTCGTCATCATCTGGACGGCGACGCGCGCGCAATACTCCAGAGGCCAGCCGGCGCGCTCGTTTCCGTAGCCGTCCTCAAGGGCTTTCTCCAGAATCCGCTGATTCGTTCCGCCATGCTCCTCGCTGAGGTCGGCCTCTTCATGGACGCGGAAATACTGGATGTCTTCGAGGGTAAGCCCGTAGTGCTTCGGGAGGTTGGCGCGGAAGTCCTGCGAGATGAAGCCGAAGATCTCTTCTTCCAGGTGAATGGCATAGCACTCCGCCAGGGGAACGTCGATCCAGGAGCGGACGAAAAAGTCCACCAGCCCCCGCGCCTCTGGGATCAACTCACACTCGATCATCTCTCGCGGCTCAACTCCCAAAGCCTTGCCCAGAGGCAGTAGCATCCTCGCGTGGCCGCCCAGCCCCGGCGTGGTGAACTCCTCGCCGATCTTCTGCGCGATCATGTCTTCCAGTTCGGGATGTCTTTTGAAAAAGCCGACGAATTGGTGATAAACCGTGGCCATTCCCGTGTTGACCTCGACGGCAAAGGCATGCCAGTTCTTAATCCAGAATCTCAGATGGTCGCGCTCCAGCGTCCCGGCCCTAAGCTCTTTGAAGAACGGATGGTTCCTGATCTCCTTTTCATAGGTGTCCAGCACGATCTGCCGCAGCGCGGCGACTTTCGCTTTTGCTTCCTGCGGGCTCATTTTGATATGTTCGGCCATGCGTAAGAAAAGGTATCCAATGCGGATCGGGTTGTCAACGAACCCTCACCCTTCCCTCTCCCTGGAAGGGAGAGGATTAAAGGTGAGGGTTGAAGGGTTGAAGAGAAAGAGAAAAACGATTTGGGGATTCGTTCTCGCTCTGAGTTTCACTGCTGCGGTGGACTGTGAGGCGCAGCGGCTGGATCGGGCGCTGCTTACCCATTCGAGCGAGAGCATCAGCATCACTCCTCTGATCTACGGGATCGAAAGAGGTCTGTATCGCAAAGAGGGGATCGACCTGCAGTTTCGCATTCTGCGTGGCGATCTGGCGCTGAGCGCGATGGCGAGCGGCAAAGAGGTGGATTACATGTACGGCGCCGGCACCGCCTTGCTGGGCGCGGTGAGGGGCGCGCCGGTGAAGATCCTCTCGCACGATTTCAAAAGCGTGCTCTTCTATCTGATGGCTCAGCCGAATGTCCAATCGCCCAAAGATCTAAAAGGAAAGAAGATCGCGGTCAGCTCTCTCGGCGGCACCGGTGCCGCGTCGGCGAGGGCCTCGCTCAAGGCCATCGGACTCGATCCGGACAGAGATATGACCTTCATCGTGATCGGGGCCGCCTCGGTTCGCCTGGCGGCCATGGAATCCGGCTCGGTTGAAGCGGCCATCATGCCGGTGCCGTGGAACTTTCGGATGAAGCAAAAAGGGTTCAAGGAGATGATCTTCGCCGGAAATGTCATGTCGCAGCCGCTCAGCGGCATCGCGACGGCGAGGGAAAAGATCGAGAAGAATCCGGATCAGGTGCGCAAGGTGTTGCGGGGTTTCCTCCGGGCCCTCAGGGCCGTTAGGCAGGAGAAGAAGGACGTGACCGATTTTATCGCTCGCAAGTTCAATCTGGAACCGCAGGTGGCGGAAGAGACTTATAAGGTTGTCTTGCAAACGCTCAGCGAGGACGGCACGGTTAGCGCGGAGGTTCTTCAGGATCTGCTGGAGCAGGTGAAGAAAGAAACCGGGGTGACGCGGGACATTTCCGTCAACGACATCGTGGACTATAGAATACTAAGGGAAGTAGCGAAAGAAGGGTTTAAGGGTTGAAGGGAACCCTCACCCTTCCCTCTCCCTGGAAGGGAGAGGATTAAAGGTGAGGGTTGAAGGGATCAAAACGATTTTAGATTAGGGAACAACTTGAGATGAGTCTCTTTGGATTAGGACAAAATCATACTGGAATCGAAAGATTTAAAGCGGCCACTCAAGCCTTTTTCCGCCGTGAGAGGCGGCGAAGAAACTGCCTGACGGAGACAATTCGAACCCGGCGCCGCCGCAGAGCTTTGATCAAATCGAGATCCCGTTTGAGATCATCATCTCGCGTTACCAGATATTGCGATTGGCCAAGGATGGCAGCTTCTAAAATCTCGTTGTCATCGGGATCGCGACATATCTTCAGATCACCGGAGATCTGGACGACACTTGCGCGAGCTGCGATAAGCCGGACGAATATTTCTACCTCCTCGGGGGGATACTTAAATCGCAGAGTCAATCGTGACCGGCTAAGGACTTCTGCGATTTCAGCGAGTTGTGAGAAAGACGTCACGACCCTGAAGTCGTCGCGCCGCCATTTCGCGATAACTTGCCCGGGAGGGCCGGTAGGCTTGAGGAAGGCGGAGACCCAGACGTTGGTGTCAAGCAGGGCGACGAGCGGCACGGCGTTGCGCCTTAACCTCGGCTCTTGCTTGAGTCACTTCCGCCTCGATGACTTCTTGTGGGATCGCTTTGGTGCGGGCTCTCATCCTACGGAGCAAGCGTTCGAAGTCCTTCCGCCATTGCGGCTCTCGGTAGAGAGTAACCAGGACCCGGGACTGCTCCTTCAATCGGAGCGGTTGCAGAGGTCTCAGCACTCCATTTTCGTACACGGCTCTAAACGTTTCTTCCGCCGGACGAGATCTTCTAGACTCTGCCATAATTGGTATTATAGCGGTGCCCTCGCGCTACGGTCAAGCACGTCACGTAGAGGGCTGACAGTGGATGGAGGGATTCATGATTAAAAAACTTTGTTGCCTTGTTCTTGGCGCTATGCTCTTGGCTCTTAGCTTTCCCGCCGACGCGCAGCAGCCGAAGAAAGTCCCACGGATGATAGGTTTCTTACAGGGTGGGGCGACTCCCGTTTCCTTGGTCGAGGCATTCAGGGAAGGACTGCGTGAGCTGGGGTACGTTGAGGGACAGAACATTGTGATTGAGTACCGACGGGCACAAGGAAAGCTCGATCAAATCCCTGCTCTTGTGGCAGAGCTAGTCCGGCTCAAGGTTGATGTCATCTTTACACCGAATGGGACAGCAGCCCTGGCTGCCAAGAAAGCCACAAGTACGATTCCGATCGTCATTATTATCGCTTCTGATCCTGTTGGGATTGGGCTCGTTACGAGCCTCGCGCGGCCGGGGGGAAATGTCACGGGCCTGACCCGCTTTACCACCGAGCTAAGTGGGAAGCGGCTGGAGCTACTGAAGGAAGCTTTCCCAAAAGTTTCTCTTGTCGCTGTTCTCTGGAACCCAGACAGTATCGGTCTATCTCCCGCTTTCAAAGACACGCAGGTCGCCGCCCACACGCTGGGCGTTCAACTTCTATCCCTGGAGGTACGAGGATCTAACGATTTCGACAAAGCCTTCTCAGCCATAACAAAGAACCGCGCGAGCGCTCTCACGGTGCTGGGGGATGCCGTCACCATTGTTCACCGAGCACGGATCCTGGAGTTCGCGGCAAAGAGCCGACTGCCAGCCATATACGACAGAACGGAGGATGCCGATTCGGGTGGCCTCATGGTCTATGGAGTGAATGAGCCTGATATGTTCCG
>JAHFAP010000050.1:0-8050 GCA_023250495.1 Deltaproteobacteria bacterium
CAAGATTTCTTAAAGACGCAAGGTTGTCGTCAACTATGTGGGCAGGACTGAGATAGAAATCCTGATTTTCTTGAGCGGGGTCATAACTAAATTTTATTGACCTTTACTTTTTGCCGACCGCCTCGGGATTGACCACGTTGATGGGATTACCGGCTGCGTACGCGAGAATCTGATCGACCACGGCTCCGTAGTAAGCCTCATAGTTATCCCTCTCGACGTAGCCGAGGTGGGGCGTGGCGACTACGTTATCCCTTTTGAGCAGCGGGTGAGCTGCGCCGATCACAGGCTCGTCTTCAAAGACATCCACCGCCGCAGAGCCCGGGCGCCTGGCCTTTAGAGCCTCGACCAGCGCGCCTTGGGCGATGATCCCGGCGCGGCTCGTGTTGACGATAAGCGCGGTGGGTTTCATGCGCGCAAGGTCCTCACGCGTGACGATGCCGCGGGTCTCGCTGTTGAGCGGGAGATGGAGACTCAGGATGTCGCTTTCGGCGAAGAAGGCGTTTCGGCTTTCCGCGACCTCGTATCCGGCCTCTCTCGCACGCGCCAGCGATCCTTCCCGACCCCAACACAGGACGCGCGCGCCGAACGCCCGCCCCACCTTGGCCACCAGGCTGCCGATGCGGCCGTGGGCGTAGATGCCGAGCGTTTTACCCTGCGCGCCAACCCCAACCGTCGACTGCCAGTGCCCCTCTCTCAGCCGCCGCACCTCGTACGGGATGTGCCGCAGCGCGGCGAGGATCAGGCCCCAGGTAAGCTCCGCGGTCGGGTGTGGGTTGCCGGAGCCGACCGCCGAGACCACGATGCCGTGCTCAGTGCACGCTTCGATGTCGATATGTCCTATGCTGCGCCCGGTCTGACTGACGAGCCTGAGCTTGGGCAGGCGCTCGATCACCGCGCGCGGAAAAGGCGAGCGTTGCTGGGTCAGGATCACCGCTTCGGCATCTTTCAACCGCTCTGCGAGACGAGCCGGATCCTTTTCTGTATCGTTGTAAACGAGCACCTCGTGCCCCTTGAGCTTCGGGTAGCACCGAAGCGTGCGGAACGCGTCTTGATAATCGTCGATCACCGCAATCTTCATCGTGATCCTTTCCTCGAGGAATTTTGCGACCCAGTCACCAACCACGCCAAAGGACTGGCTTGGTCTGGGTCCCTGGCTTGGCCAACAAATTACTGACAATCGCGCGGCCATGCAACCTCAAGCCGAATGGCCTTGATCTATTCAGGATATTGTATGTAGAATCCACCTCGCCAAAGGGGGAAAGAAATGAAAAAGATCGCGAAAAGTCTGTTCACGATTGTGCTGGTTTTTGCGGCGGCAGTCTGTTCCGGCATGGCGGCGGCCCAGAGCTATCCGAGCAAGCCGCTCCGGCTCATCATTCCATTTCCGCCGGGCGGGAGCAACGACATCGTCGGGCGCTTGATTGCTACCAAATTGACCGAACGCCTCGGCAAGCAGGTGGTGGCGGACAACCGCGGCGGGGCAGGAGGCGTCATCGGCACGGAAATCGCGGCAAAGTCGGAGCCTGATGGTCACACGCTCCTGATCGTCTCTTCTGCATACGCCATTAATACTTCACTCTACAAGCTGCCGTACGATCCAATCAAGGCCTTCACCCCGGTCGCTAAGCTGGGAACCGGGCCCAACGTGCTCACCGTCTTTCCAGGCCTTCCGGTCAACTCGGTGAAAGACCTCATCGCGCTCGCCAAGGAAAAAGCCGGCAAGCTGAATTTCGCAGCGGCGGGCGTCGGCAGCTTCCAGCATCTCGGGACCGAGCTCTTCAGGATGCTGGCCGGCATCGACATTGCAATCGTGCAGTTCAAAGGCGGTGGCCCCGCGATGATTGACGTGATCGGAGGCCATACCCATGCCACGCTCGGCTCGCTCATTCAGTTTATGCCCCATATCAAATCCGGCAAGCTCAAGGCGCTAGGCACCGGCGGATCGAAGCGCAGCGTCGTCCTGCCTGATGTGCCGACGATCGCGGAGGCCGGCGTACCCGGATACGAAGCCAACAACTGGTGGGGTATCCTCGCGCCGGCCGGCACGCCGCCGTCGATCGTGGGCAGGCTACACAAGGAGCTCTCGGTGATCCTGAGTTTGGCGGAAATACAGAAGCGGTTCCTGGACCAGGGTGCGGAGGTGGACGAGATGGGGCCGGCCGAGTTCGGCCCATTTATCGCGGCAGAGATGGCCAAATGGGCACGGGTCGTAAAAGAGGGCAACATCAAAGCGGAGTAGAAGTTCTGATCTCGGGGGAAGACGACTCGCGCAAAGCCGCAAAGGGCGCCAGGAAAGAAAGCAGAAAAAAAACGGGGAATGGCGTCGGGGCCTTTGCGGTCTTGGCGTCTTGGCGCGATGATAAAGAAGGGTCCGGCGATAGAAATATCGCGCAAAGCCGCAAAGGACGCGAAGGAGGGAGCCTCGCGAGTGTGCAAATAGAGAGTACTGTTTGGCTGTGAATAATCCGGGCTAACGGAGCTTTAGATGAAAGTCGAGTTGCGCAACAACAAGGATTTCTGGGCCGGCATCATGTTCATCGGGACCGGCGCCGCGGCGATCTTTATCGCCCGTGATTACCCGTTCGGCAGCACGATGCGCATGGGGCCCGGCTACTTCCCGAGCATGCTGGGCGGGATCCTGGTCCTGTTCGGCATCTACGTAATGGTCATAGGGCTGCTGAGAAACGAGAAGATCCAGGGTCGCTGGTCGCTCCGGGCCCTGATCGTGCTGCCCCTCTCTCTGGTCCTGTTCGGTGTCCTGATGAAGCATGCGGGCTTCATGCCGGCGCTGGCGGTTCTGATCTTCGGGTCAGCGGCCGCAGGCAGGGAGTTCAAGTTCGTCGAGGTTCTGCTCCTTACCGTGGTCCTAGCCGGGCTGTCGGTGGCCGTGTTCATCTGGGGCCTCGGCCTGCCCTACCCGCTGATCAAGGATTTCTGACGAGGGCATCATGGAACTCTTGGGTAACGTGATCTTCGGGTTCAGCGTGGCGCTCTCACTGCAGAACCTGCTTTACTGCTTCATCGGCGTGCTGGTGGGCACCCTGATCGGCGTGCTGCCGGGCATCGGGCCGATGGCGACGATCGCGATGCTGATGCCGCTCACCTTCAACGTGCCGCCGGTCGCGGCGCTGATCATGCTGGCCGGCATCTACTACGGGGCCATGTACGGCGGCTCGACCACGTCCATCCTGGTCAACCTCCCGGGGGAGACCGCCTCGGTGGTCACGTGTATCGACGGCTACCAGATGGCGCGGCAGGGGCGCGCCGGGGCGGCCCTCGCAATCGCGGCCATCGGCTCGTTTTTCGCCGGCACCGTCTGCACGCTGCTGATCGCGCTGTTCGGCCCGCCGCTCGCCGAGATCGCGCTGAAGTTCGGTTCACCGGAATACTTCTCGCTGATGCTGATGGGTCTGGTCGCCGCGGCGGTGCTCGCCCACGGCGACATGGTCAAGTCCCTCGCGATGGTGGTGATGGGCCTACTGCTCGGCATCGTGGGTGCCGACGTCAATTCCGGCATCAAGCGCTTCTCCTTCGGCGTCTACGAGTTGGCAGACGGCATCGGCGTCGTGGTCATCGCCGTGGGGGTGTTCGCGGTGGGCGAAATCATTAGCAACCTCAGCGACCCTGAAGAGCGCCAGGTCTTCACCTCTAAGGTGACGAACCTCTTCCCCACGAAAGAGGACCTGAAGCAGTCCTTTGGCGCGATCGTCAGAGGAACCGCGGTCGGGGCATTCTTCGGCGTACTGCCCGGCACCACGCCAGCCATTGCCTCGTTCTCGTCCTACATGGTCGAGAAGAAGCTCGCCAAGGACCCGTCGCGTTTCGGCCGCGGCGCGATCGAGGGCGTAGCAGGGCCCGAGTCCGCCAACAACGCGGACGCGCAGTGCAAGTTCATCCCGATGCTCACGCTGGGGATTCCCGCGAGCGGGACGATGGCGCTGATGCTCGGCGCGCTCATGATTTACGGCATAACGCCCGGCCCGGGTGTGATGACCGAGAAGCCCGACCTCTTCTGGGGGCTGATCGCGAGCATGTGGATCGGCAACGTGATGCTCGTCGTGCTCAACCTGCCGCTGGTCGGCATGTGGGTGAGCCTGCTCAAGGTGCCCTATCGCCTGCTCTTCCCCGCTATCATGCTGTTCTCGGCCATCGGTATCTACAGCGTGAACAACAGCTCGTTCGATATCTACCTTATGGCGGTCTTCGGCATCCTCGGCATCGTTTGGAGGATGCTCGAGTGCAGCCCGGTGCCGATGATGCTCGGGTTCGTGCTGGGGCCGATGGTGGAGGAAAACCTGCGGCGGGCGTTGCAGGTCTCGCGCGGAGATCCCTCGGTGTTCGTGACGCGGCCGATCAGCCTCGGGTTTATCGTCGCTACGGTCCTGATCCTGATCGTGATGGTGTTACCGGCGGTGCGCAAACGGCGAGGCGACATTACCGACTGAGTCTCGCCTGCACTAAAGATATGCGAAACACTGTGATTTTAGACTGAAGCTTCG
This sequence comes from Deltaproteobacteria bacterium, assembly GCA_023250495.1. Lineage (GTDB taxonomy): Bacteria > Desulfobacterota > Binatia > UBA9968 > UBA9968 > JAHFAP01. Next base: position 4,500 of record JAHFAP010000050.1, read on the forward strand.
AGAAGGGGAACCGATGAGGAGATTGACTTTTCCACCTCTGGGATTCAGGAGGAGAACATGGCGAAGAAGCCCGTAGTGTTATGCGTGGACCTGTTGCCGCCCGCCATGCGCGAACTGATGGCCGGCCAGAAGCCGGAGGGTCTGGAATTGGTCTTCGCCGAGACCGATGAGGAGGCGGAGCGGGTCGCCAAAGCCCGGGATGCGGACTAATGGCTGCCTTGAAGTCATGCCGTAGGAAAGAGGGTAGAACAGCTCCGATCGATGCCGCCTTTGAAAAGAGGCACAGGAGAAAATCACGATGCGTTACTGCATGCCGCCGGATCCCAATCCGAGAAAGCCTAGTTTCATTCCTCCACCTAATTCCTGCGATACTCATTTTCATGTTTTCGGACCTCCGGAAAAATTTCCTTTTGCCTCGACGCATGAATATACGCCGCCTGCGGCGCCGCTTGAACACTATCTCAACATGTTGGCGGTCATCGGGATCGCTCGCGGAGTTGTTGTCCAGCCGAGCGTCCATGGGCTCGACAACTCTGTTACGTTGGATGCCATAGAAAGAACGGGAGGACGCTTTCGCGGTGTTGCGCGAGTTGATGACAAGACGAGCCGGAGCGAGCTTCAAAGGTTGCATGAAGGGGGCATACGCGGGGTGCGCTTCAATTTGCTAAATAGACCTCGGGGTAATATTGCGATTGACGTCTTCGACCGGGTTATCGAACGCGTCGTCGAATTTGGTTGGTCCGTCGATCTCCATATCGATCCAAAGAACTTGCTGGAGCAGGAGAACCGTATCCGGGCTTTGCCAATGCCCGTGGTTTTCGACCATCTAGTCCGCATCAACCCGGTTGAAGGATTCAATCAACCGGCCTTTCAATTACTTCTGGACCTTTTGAAGAGGGATCGATTTTGGGTGAAGGTCAGCGGGGCCGATAAGATTTGCAATACAGGCGTTTATTCTTACCGGGGGCTTCCTTACATCGAGGTGATTCCTTTTGCTCGCGCTGCGATCGAGGCTGCTCCAAATCGCGTCATCTGGGGAAGTGATTGGCCCCATTCGAATATTTTCGTCCCAGGCAAAACTCCCAACGATGGGGATCTGCTTGACTTGCTGCTCGAATTTGCGCCGGACGAAGAAGTCCGGCGGAAGATTCTCGTCGATAACCCTGCGGTTCTATACGGTTTTGAATAAAATGAGCGGCTTTTTAGATTTTACTTTTAATTGTTGCGGTTGTATGTATGGCGATGAGCAACACGATGGCAGCAGAAATCAGGGTGCTCAGTGCGGGTGCGGTCGAGCCCGGTCTAGTCGGACTGATTGATGCGTTCCGGCGGGAAACCGGGCACGACGTGAAAGTGGCATTCGCTACTGCACCGGCGCTCCGCAAACGCATCGGCGGCGGCGAGATGGTGGATGTCGTGATTGCGCCGCCAGCCGTGCTCGACGACCTGGTCAAGGGCGGGAAAGCTGCGGCAGCGGACCGCGTCACGGTCGGCCGGGTCGGCGTGGGCGTCACCGTTCGCGACGGCGCACCGCTGCCGAGAATCGCCACTGTCGATGAGTTCAAGCAATCCGCGCTGAGCGCCGGATCGCTGGTTTACAACCAGGCCTCGACCGGCATCTATCTTGAGGGTCTGTTCGATCGGCTCGGAATCGGGGAGCAACTGAAAGCCAAGACGACGCGCTACCCGGATGGCGCGGCGGTGCTCAATCACGTCATCAAGGGGAAGGGCATCGAAATCGGCTTCGGTGCGATCACCGAGATCATCGAGTACAGCAAGAAAGGGCTGAAGCTCGTTGGCCCGCTGCCGGCGGAGATCCAGAACTACACGACTTACGCCGCGACGATCGTGGCGGGTGGCGCTGCTGCGGATACGGCGCGGGCGTTGGTGCGCACCATCACGACGACTGCGGCAAAAGCGGCATTCGCGGCAGCCGGCGTCGAATAAGCAGAGTTTAGATAGCTGAAGGGAGCGGATCTGGGACTGATGTATTTTAGTTTTACCGATCGATTTAAAGCAACAATTCGACTGGCTCCCTCGATCCGGTCGCATCTTTGATTCTGCATCACTAGCCCGGACTGGCTTACCAGCCGGGCGTTTTGGCTGTGGAATAGGAGGACAAGATGCCGAGAGTAGAGCTTGATTTGAATAAGGCTGAGGACCGCCAGAAGGTCAAGGGGCAGTGGCGCGTCGGACCCGGGCTGGTGCCAGGCACGCCATTGCCTGCCTGGTGGTGAACGGTCCGCTGGGCGAACCCCGTGGTGGTATCTTCATGCGCTATGCTACCCTCGCCTTTGAGTCCGCCGGCTAGCCGCCGGGACTCTTAGCTAAAGCGGATCTTGTCAAACTCCGTGATCTTAAATTTCTGCGCGGCCCCTCCGGGCAGGATCGTGAACTGGTGCAGGGTGAACTCGTGCTCGTACTCTCCCCGCGTGATCAGCCCGTCGACGGGAATCACGACATCGTATCCGAAGGGTCTCGCAGCCGCGGTCGCCGTATAGAGGACCGCCTGGTCTTTGGATCTACAGTAACCTCTACGGGTTTAGGTTTGTTGGGCATTTTCGATTTCCTTTAGTGCCGCGGGACGTTAAGGTCACGGCGGGCCTTTTCGAGGAAGCTGAAATCGACAACCTGGGCGACAGAGAATTGCTGGGAGACTTTCGCACCTTCCCGCGCCAGGTCGATGATGAGCTGAATCCCCTCAGGCCTGACCGACGCATCCCGGGTCACTCCGCGGCTCAGGTACCGGAGCATCTCGCTTGCGAGCCTTCGGTCATTAAGCTTCCACTGCTTCATGATGATGTCGAGCACCTCTTCGCGGTTGCGCGGATCCAGGCTGAAAACCAATCCCCGAAGCGTCGCCCGGACCATGCCGTAGACTTCGTCCGGGTTTTCTTGAATCTTTTTGACGGAGGCGCCGAAGCCGTTCTGGGGGAAATTGACGATATCCCCGATAAAGAGAATCTCGTTGTAACCTTTATCCAGAGCGATGATGTTTTCCGGCACGCCGAGGAGGGCGGCGTCCACCGCGCCGGACTCCAGGGCGGTCAGCCTGTTTCCTCTCAGAGGGACGACTGCCACGTCCCGGCCCGGTTCAAAGCCGAAGTGTTTAAGCGCCATGTCCGCCATCAAGGTCGCCGTCCCACCCGCAGTGCTACCGCCGACCTTTTTCCCTTTGAGGTCACGCGGCGACCGGATCTCCTTTTTGGCGATGAAAGACTGAAGCGGACGCTCGACGACACACGCCAGGATTTTGGCCGGCGCACCGCGGACGACGGTCTGAATGATGCCGTTCACGGCTGCGCTGTAGTCGATATCGCCGCGCACGAAGGCTGCGTTGACGGCCTGGGTGGACATAAAGATTGTCTCCAGGTCGATCCCCTGTTCCCGGTAGAAACCCTTGTGATAGGCCACATGGAAAGGCAGAAAGCCGATATTAGTCGACTGGATACCCATCCTTACCTTTCTAACTGTTGTCTGCGCATGAAGCTCTGCGTCCGGGAGAAAAATGGAGAGGACCAAAAGCCGAAAGAGGAGGAAGTACATAGGCT
>JAHFAP010000050.1:8150-12669 GCA_023250495.1 Deltaproteobacteria bacterium
AGATCTCAGGCGATGATGGGGTCTGATAACGGCAGGTGACTGGCAATTTTGGGCACGCGCGTTCGAGGCTTGCCATTGGCGCCGGCGTTGCCCGCGCCCAATAAAAGCAGGCGTTCCTTGCCGGTATTGCATAGTTGATACGGCTCGCCCGATTTGAGCAGGACGGTGTCGAATTGTTTCAGGACGTGTTCCTCCGCCGGCGTTCGCACGGTGCATTCGCCTTCCAGGACCATGAAGATGTGATCGTCGTTCTCGTGATAATGCATGTCATCCTGGATATTGGCCTCGCAGTTGATAAGCCAAAAATACGCCAGATCGGTCCTCCACAAGCTCAGATGGCGGATCTCTGGATGCGCGTTGGTTTCGTCAAACGGATTTTTCACCTCTACCATGATGATATCTCCTTTCTTGGCTTGGCGTTCACGCCTTGCTTTTGGGGACAGGTCTCTCCTTGGGCTTGACTAGGGTGCCGTGGGTCCCGTCACAGTAAGGTCCATTCTTCGATTGCCAGCAGCGGCAAATGGCGATGGTCTTCGCTGACTCGAACTCCAGGATGTAAGGAGTCATATTAGTGGCGACATGAGAACCGTCGCAAAAAGGCGGGTTCTTCGTGCGGGTGCATCGACAATAGGCAATTCGTTTCGAAACCTGCTTTACAATGTAGGGTTGGACGAGGTCGTCGTATGCCAGGCTCATGTCGATTTCCTTTCTTGCCCTTGAGGAAACCTCTATGGTGAGCCTATCCAATGATAGGCTGGCGTGTCAACTCCCACTTGGCTCTAGGCTAAAGAGCGTCGTGCAAGCTCAGAGAAGAATTCCCGGACCAAAGCAGATCTCTTGCTTATGCCAGAAACTCCCGGATCGATTTGTGGGCGGGATTGCGAGTGCTGAAGAAATAGCTGTGGCACTCGCCCGTGAGAATCACTAGCCTGGCGTTGGGAATTCCCCGCGCGAGGATGTCGGAGCTGGTGCCAAGTCCACCCAATACAGGGACAAGCGTCTCGGCAACCAGATTTTAGGTTGACATCCCAATCTGCGATCAGATAGCTTCTCGTCAGATAGCGCCGCTCAGCGATCATTATCCCAAGCGTAATCCTTCTTTATACACCGCCCGGGCGAGCGCAGTATCCTTTTGCTGAGGCCTCTGTGAGGGTTGGAACATTCCACATCCAATGCCAGCTCAAGGGCGTAAAGAAGGCTCGTCAATGCAGCATAAAAGGTTTTTTGCTTTTTTCCTTATAATCCTGCCTTTCCTCTTTCTGTCTAGCGGCAAACATAGTCATGCGAGCTCCCTAGCAGCAGCGGGCTGGGCACGCGAAGTCCAGAACTAGGCGCTGGGCACCAGGCGTTAATTGTCAAGGAAGCTCTGCAAGTAGCCGGCCAGCTCCTTTTATAGGCTGGCGCACGCGCAGCCGTTTTTGCACGCACCAGATGCGCGCGGCCACAGGGTGAACCACCGGCACCCCCAAGTCTTCCTCCACAGGGACTACATCGATCACGCGCCAGGCGCCGGAGCCGAGGAGATAAATACCCTGAGCCTGCGGGTGCCTGAGAAAAGAACTCTTAAGATGCGCGTAGATCTCCTCGGGCGAAGTGTTCTCCCACTCTCCGGGTGGAACCTGCATCCCTTCCATGCCGAGCACCTCAAACCCCGCATCGCTGAAATAGCGAGTGAATAGCTCGTTGAGCTTGTTGTCCCTATAGTAGGTGCAGCCCACAAATCTTTTTATCCCCAGGGCCCGGAGCGCTTCGGCTTGCGAGATGCCCGAGGTGAAGATCGGGAGCTTGTACTTCTCTTCCCAGTTCTTGACAATTTCCTGCTCCCCCTTGTAGCCGCGCAGCATGAATGGAGGCGCGCCCTCCGGGTGAATCAGATCAACGCCTATTTGCGCGAGATCAGCGACTCTCGCATGGTAGTTATCCATAGCGGCGAGGTACCCCTGCTCCGAATGTTCCTTGATTCCAGCGTACATCGGGATGACGCCAACGCCTTCCGGCAAAAGGCGGATAAACTCAACAAGAGAACCCGACCCATAAGTGGGTTTAACCACCCCAACAGTTCCGCGCCAGCTTGCTGATGCCATATTTTCCCCCAATTCCGCGCCTATCCAAAGGCGCCGTTGAGAATGCACTTTGTCGCCCCAACCAAAGGGCAGCCGATTCTACTATGAAATTTATCCCTGGCAATAGGCATTTTCGTCACTCCCCTACGCAACCGTACGGACTCGCCCGGACGCCCGGCCTCACACATCCATTCGCGCAGATCGCTGTAGCGTACTGGGGTTGGATTTGACTGTCGGTCATAAAGACTCCTTGCCGTGACCTGCGTATGTGTCTCTTTCATCAAGAATTCGGTTTGCTGTCAACCAAGATAACCCTCTTGATCCGGTCACATCTTTGGTTTATTCATCATAGCCTGGACTGGATCTCCCTATCGGGTTGAAAGGAGAACCATATGTTGCAGGTTGTGATCGCTTTGTCGTTATGTTTTTTCCTTGGTGCCGGTAAGGCCTGGGGAGAACCGGTCCGAGCAGCGTATCCCTCCGCCAATGTGCAGTTTTTGCCTGCCTTCATCGCCCTGGAAAAAGGAATGTATAAGCGCGAGGGGCTGGAGGCGGAGCTGATCTCCGTGCGGTCGGCCGTGACCGCTGTGCAGGCGCTCATCGGAGGTCAGATCCACTTTATTCTGACCATCGGTCCGCAGATGCCGGCGATCTGGGAAGGGACGGATATCATCCTCCTGGCTCAACAGGTGGGACGTCCCACTTTTTCGCTCATCGTAAGCCCCGAGATCCAGAAGGTCTCGGATCTCAAAGGAAAGAAGATTGGGGTGAGCTTCGGCGGCTCTACTTTTGCCGGGATAAAGGCTGTGTTGGACCTTAACAAGCTAAACCCGGACAAGGACGTGGAGTACATCAACATCCCGGGTAGCACGCCTAAAGTCGCAGCCTTGAAGCAGGGGATCATTGTGGCGACTCTTCTCGCGCCTCCGGCGGACTATATTGCGGTGAAATCGGGCTTCAAGCGGCTGGTGAATTTGGCGGATGTTTTCAAGGACACTGCCTTTACCGGACTGGCCACTGCAGGAAAAACGATCCGGGAAAACCCGCAATTGGTAAAAAAGATGGTCCGTGCCATCGTCAGGGGAGTGATCCACACCCGAGATTATCCCGAGGATGCTGTCCAGGTCATGATCAAGCACCTCCGAATGGAGCGAGAGGCTGCCCAAGATGCCTACCAGATGATCCGGGAATCCCTCAATCCGGTTCCCACAGAGAAGGGTGTGGAGTTGATGGCTCAATGGCAGGCCATCGCTTTAGGAGTGAAGCCCAAGCGTAAGGCCGTGGAGTATATGGACCTGAGATTCGTCAACGAAGCCATGGCCGAGCTGGGGCAGAAGTGATTGGAGAGTGATGGGCATCAAATAGTCAAGGGCAGATGACTGACGCCTGAATCCCTATCTTTTGTAGAGCTGTTTGATAAAGCCCGAGGACTCCAACTCTCCAACGAAGCTCATGTCAACAAAAGCTTTCGGGTCTGCTGCTGCGGCCTTGGGATTGCGCGGCGCCATATCGTCGAGCATCGTCTTGACCCCTTCCGGGTTGGGGTAAGGTACTTCGGGGAAAACCGAAGAATAGTCCCTGTATGCTCTTTCAAGGCCTTCCGGATCTGAAATCCCCAAATTTTTTCTGAAAATTGCTTTGGCGGCCTCTTTGTCGGTCTTTAGAAAATGGATCGCTTCGACCATGGCGCGCACAAGCTTCATCAAAAGGGGCCTCTTCGATTTGATGATACTTTCCCTCGTCAAGATGCCATTCCACCAAAACGGTATCTTCAGGGAGCCGATACTAAAGAGGTCTCTAAAGCCCAGTTTTTCGGCCTCGCGGACAAACGGCTCCGCCATGATCGTGAATTGGACGATCCCTTTTGAGAGGGCCGCGAACCTCTCCGGAGTACCTCCCACAGGGACGATCTTGGTGTCTCTCTCCGGATCAATACCTAGCCTTCTAAGCGCGAGACGCAGGCCCATGTCAGAGGTGGTGCCCAGGCGATTGACGCCACCGGTCTTTCCTTTTAGCTGTTCCACACTGGTAATACTTGTCACTGATACAATATGGTCCACGAAGGTTGGAACCACGCCCAAAACCATTACCGTATCGGCCCCTGCCAGCCGGGAGCTGGTTAGCGTGGTCACGGAGATGCTGGCGGCATCGATTTCGCCGGCCAGGAGGGCCTGAAGGACAGTGGGACTGTTGCTGATCGCGATGATCTCAGGCTGGACGCCCTGTTTCTGAAGTAATTTTCTTTCCTGAATCGTCCAGATGGGGCTGTTGGTAGGGCTGACTCCCGCCCACGCAAGCCGGAGTTTTTCTTGAGCGAAGCCCGAACTTCCAGAAATGAGAAGCCCAACCAAAGCGAGAATCGTAATTAAGAGTTTTCTCAGCATGGTCCCTACCTCCTTTGGAGCGAGGCAAAACTAACATTTTGGTTTCAATGAGGTCAAGGTCATGGCTCCGCC
>JAHFAP010000050.1:12769-14918 GCA_023250495.1 Deltaproteobacteria bacterium
ACGGACATGCACTACCACGTGTCACCGGAAACCTTTCTGGTACTCGAAGGGAAAGCCTCAGTAAAAGGGATCAAGGGAGACGAGAGGATCATCGAGAAAAACGAGGTCGTTTTCTTCGGTTCCAAGGACTACTATCAGATTACCAATGTGGGGACTGGCCCGCTGATCCTCTTCGGCAATCGCTCTGAAGGCTTCGGCGGCCCTCACGTGACCGCGGAAAAAGAACAATCATAAAAGAGTGTCCTCATACCGGTAAGCGCATCCGGAAATTGCCGATTCGTGCGGAGGACTTGAAAGCAAGCTGAGATGCCAAAGCTGACTTTGAGCTTCATTTCCGCGTTCAATGAACGCGTCCAACCCTTGATGGACGGCACCATTCAGCCAGAGGGCCTGGAGCTTATCCCTACCTATTCGCACCCCGCAGAGACGTTTTGGCGGCAGCTCAAATTTCAGGAATTCGAGATCTCGGAAATGTCGCTCTCGTCCTACCTCATCGCCCGCTCCCGGGGCGTGGACATGGTGGCCCTGCCCGTCTTTCCCAGCCGGCGCTTCTTTCATACCGAGCTCGCGGTCCACATCGACTCGGGCGTGAAGGAACCGGCTGATCTCGCTGGCAAGCGCATTGGCGTCGCTGAATACCAGCAGACGGCTGCGCTGTGGACGCGGGGGATCCTGGAGCACGACTTTGGGGTGTCGCAGTATAAGGTCGACTGGTACATGGAGAGGACCGAGGAGTTGAGCCATGGCGGAGCGACCGGCTTCGCGCCGCCGCCCGGGATCTCCTTCAATCGTATCCCGCCCGACAAGAGCTTGGCGTCGATGCTGCTCAATCACGAGCTGGATGCGGCGGCCGTTAGTGGACCGTGGGCGAGAGCGGCAAACGTCATCGATCGCTCGAGCCTCATCCGTGGGACCGGCGGAGACTGGAGCAAGGTCAAGCCCCTGTTTCCCGACCGCATCGCCGAAGGAGCACGCTTCTTCAAAAAGTATGGCTATATCCCTGCAAACCACGCTTACATCATCCACGGCGACATTTATCGGAAATATCCCTGGGTCGCCTTCAACCTGCACACCGGCTTTGTCAAGGCGAAGGCGCTGGCGCAGGAGAAACTGGCTGAGCGCATCCCTTCGGCGCTCTTCTTCGGCCGGGAGTATCTGGCCATGACCAAGGACATCTTTGGCGACGACCCCTTCCCTTACGGTCTCAAAGCCAACCGGCCGATGCTCGAACTCATCATCGAGTACTCACACGAGCAGGGGCTGATCTCCAAGAAGATGAAGATCGAAGAGCTATTTGCGGAGAGCACGCTCGACCTGTAGCGACGGCGCGCGAGATACCATTGAGCAGTTTCGTTGTGTCATCGGTTGCGTGCTGTTCACCCCTACCCGCAAACCCATTGCACGTTGACATAACGTGTCATTATCGGATAGTTTCCCGTACGTATGAACGTGGCTTCGGACCGTGAGGTGGTTCTCGTTCACAGCTCGGACTTGCATCTAGGCACCGACTACAGCTTTGGCCCGTCCCGCTCCTCCGATACGTTGTCAGTTCTCCACGAGGTTCTGGCGGCTGCTACGGCGATGCGCGCAGATCTGGTGATACTGGCCGGCGATACGTTCGACCACAATCGCCAGTCATCTGCGTTGCTCGATCAAGCCGCGCGAACCATGGGCGAGTTCGGCTTGCCGATCGTGATTCTGCCGGGCAACCACGATCCGCTGACACCCGACTCGGTCTATCGGCAGGCCGAGCTAGCGGCCACTTCGAACGTGTGTGTACTCGGGCTCACCGTCGACGAAGCGGTGGTCTTCCCCCGGCTCGGGCTGGAGGTCTGGGGCAGGGCGCACCTGAACTACTCGGACATGTCGCCGCTGGGAAAGCCACGTTATCGTTCGACGCGCTGGCAGCTCGCTGCCGCACACGGCCACTACGTCGAAGGACCGAACGAGCCGGGCTGCTTTCTCGGCTCCTGGTTGATCCGCCGTGAAGACCTTATCGCGACCGGCGCTGATTATGTCGCGCTGGGACACTGGAATCGTGCGGCGCGTGTGGGCGACCAGCAGATCAACGCCTACTATTCGGGGTCCCCTGAGCATGCCGGCACGGTCAACGTCGTTCGGCTCCGGCGAGACGGCGCGGTCGAGGTGA
>JAHFAP010000227.1 GCA_023250495.1 Deltaproteobacteria bacterium
TCCGGCGACATTGGAGATTGTCCGCGGCGCGTTCATCGCCTGCTCCAACGAGATGGGCGCGGTGCTGAGCAAGACCGCCTACAACCCGATGGTCTTCGAGGTCCAGGATTTCTGCATCGGCATAATCGACCCCAAGGGACAGTTGATCGCGCAGAACTCGGGCGGGCTGCCGATCTTCCTGGCGGACATGGGCGCCGCGGTCATGGACGGCATCGAGAAGTTCGGCATTTCCGGATTCGAGCCGGGCGATGCCATCGCCATGAACGCGCCCTATGTCTGCGGGCAGCATTTGAACAACGTCGTCGTTTACACTCCCTGCTTCGTGAACAGCGGGCTGGTCGCCTTTCCGGCGGTCCGCGCCCACTGGCTCGATGTCGGCGGACGGCGCGTCGGTTTCGGCTCCGTCGAGACCACGGAGATCTACGAAGAGGGGCTCCAGCTCCGCTCGATCAAAGTCTACCGCGGCGGAAAGCTGGACGAGAATATCTGGCAGATCATCGCCGACAACGTGCGCTTTCCGGAATCGTGTCTGGGAGATCTGCGCGCGCAGCTTGCGGCCTGCCGCCTGGGCGAGCGGAGATTGACTGAGCTTTTCCAGCGCTATGGCGCCGAGACGATAAGGGCCTGCATTGCGGAGATGTGGAGCCAGTCGGAGAAGCTCGCCCGCCTCGCGGTGGCGGCGATTCCGGACGGCGAATACAGAGCCGAATCGTTCATGGATAACGACGGCCAGGAGTTGGACAAGCCCGTGCCGATTCGCGTGGCTGTTCGAGTTCATGGCGACGAGATGACCGTGGATTTCTCCGAGGTCGCGAACCAAGTCAAAGGGCCGATCAACTGCGGCATCTCAGGTGGAATTGCCGCAGCCCGCGTCGCGTTCAAGGCTCTCACCTTGCCTTCCCACCCTGTCGACGAAGGTTGTTTTCGGCCGTTGCAGGTCATCCTGCCGCCGGGAAAATTTCTGAGCGCTGAGCCGCCTGCGGCTCTGGGCCTCTGGTCGATTCCGCTCCCCACGGTGATCGACACCGTGCTCGCGGCCTTCGCCGCCGCCGTGCCTGACAAGATTCCCGCTGCGCACAAAGGCGAGATGGGAGGGTTCGCCGTCTATGGCACAGATCAATCCACCGGCCGCCGCTTCGTCTGCCTCAATATGATGGGCGGAGGCTGGGGCGGCAGGCCGACGGGCGACGGCCCGTCTGCGGCGGTTTCCATCTGCCAGGGCGACGTGCGCAACACGCCGATCGAGCTTTTGGAATCGCGCTACCCGCTTTTCTTCGAAAAGTTTTCGCTTCGAACGGACAGCGGCGGGCCGGGCCGCTTCCGCGGCGGCCTCGGTGTCGAGTTTGCCCTGCGCTCGCGCTATCCGGCGCTGGTCAACTTTAATCTGGAGCGCACGAAGTGCGCGCCGTGGGGACTTCAGGGTGGACGGCCGGGAACTGTCTGCGAGGCCCGGGTTCAGAGCGCTCCCGATTCGCCCTGGGTCTCCGTGAAGAAGCAGACCCGATATCCGATCTCTCCCCAGAGCCGCGTCGTCTTTCTCACCGCCGGCGGCGGCGGCTGGGGCGATCCACTGAAACGTGATCCGGAACTCGTCGCCGCGGATGTCCGTGAAGGCTACATCGTAGCGGACGCTGCCGCTGATTACGGCGTGGTGTTACATCCCGATAGCAGTGAGGTGGATCTTAAGGCCACCGAGAAACTAAGAGCCCGTCTGCGCCGCCCTACTTCTTCTCGCTCCCGCCGAACAACCCCTTGACCGCAGAGCCGATTCCCTCGGCGACTCCGGCCGCCCCTTGCCCCCCTTTTCGTCCCAACCCCTCAACTCCCTCAGCTATCCCCTTGATGCTCACGCCCAGTTGTCCCGCCATGCCTGCCGCAATGCGGGTCGCGAGGGTTTCGTTGAGCGAGAAGTCCGGATGGCTGGTATCGCCCTTGAGAGTGAAGTCCACGTCGATGGCGCCATCATGACCCTTGAGGAAACCGATGACCGCGTTGCGCGGGAGACCCATGAAGGTGTCGAGATAGCCTCGCGACGGCGCGAACTCCAGCTCCCTGATAATGATCTTCCCTTTTCCATCCAACTTGTTGCTTCTGACCTCAGATTTGACGTTCAAATCCAAAGTCCCTTTGTCGAGGCGCGCTTCGCCTTTCTTGGCGAGATAAGGCTGGAGACTCACCAGATCCACCCGGTCGAGAACGACATGCGAGGAAGAATCTCTAGCCGCCGCTCCCACCCAGCCGGAGATCTTCATCCGTCCGTCGCGCCTCGCGCCCCTGACGATGGCTGCAAGCTCAAAATCGGTTTTCTCCTTCAGCGAAGGGGCCACGACGTTGCGCACGACCGCCTCGATCTGCTCGAGCCGGATCTTGAGCGGCGGCCGGCTGACCGTCGCGTCGAAAATCTCTATGACTCCATCCTGCAAAGCAATTTGAGAGATCACGACCGAGCGTGAAGGTGCTTCCTCAATTTTCTTATCGTTCTCCTTGTGGCCGCCGGCTTCCAGAAGACTCGGGACCATGACCAGCTTCCCCGGAGTCCGCAACGCGGAGAGGTAGGGTTTTTCGACGGTGATCGAAGAGACGTGGATCTCGCCGGTCAGAAGACTGCGCAGGCTCGGAACGATCGTCACCCGCTCCGCGCGAAGCGTCCGTGCAGTGGGCCAACCTTTGGGTCCCTGGATGTCGAGCCCGACCAGCTCGACGGAGTTCCAGCCCACTTTGAGTTGCGCAACTTCGCTGCCGGGCCCGAGCGCCGCCTCGACTTTGCCCTTGAGCAGCCGCACGGCCATGCGAAACCCAAGGGCGCCTGCGCCCAGGAAGAGAAGAATCAATACAACGACAATGACTCCCCACCGCTTCATCGAAGATCTCCTGGCGATGCTATTTTATCAGCGGCCGGTTAAGTCTGCGACCTCGGCTCTTTCCAAGAGGCGAGTGAGCGCGACTATCGGCACGCCAGCCGGGCTGACAGAAGATAGCTTTTTTCCTCCACGTCTAGCAAGTCGGACTCCCCCTCCTTGCCAAACAGCAGCAGTCATCCTATAAGCTGGATTTCCGTCGAGGGTGAGAGGCATTGCGCATGAAGTATCGTTATCTCGGTAAAGAGAGACTCAAAGTTTCCGCTATCGGCTACGGTTGCTCGACCTTCATCGGCAAGCTCGGCGACGAGAACGAAAAGATAGCCATCGCCGTCCTCCAGCGCGCGATAGATCTGGGGGTCAACTTCATCGATACCGCGGACCACAACAACGGCAACAACGAGGAGCTGTTGGCCAAGGCGCTCAAGGGAAAGCGGGATGCTATCGTGCTGGCCACCAAATTCGGCAATCTCAGAGGCCAGCCATGGGCGAAGGGTCGCTTGGTGGATGGCAGGCCGGAGTATGTGCCCGTCGCCTGCGAAGCCTCGCTGCGGCGCCGATATCGTCCTAACTCCGGACGACCTCGCTGAGATTGATAAAATCTTCCCGCAAAGGGGAGCGGCCGCGGGCGAGCGCCATGACCGGGACCGATCCAACGAACTCAACATCTGACCAGAGCGCCGGCCGTCAAGGGGAAGATTGGAAGTTAAAAGCCGTGGGTAATGGGCGCGCTCATCGCGGCAGAAAATCGTTGTTGACCACCTCGGCGTAGGGGACGCGCTTCTTCAGCAGGCCGGCCTGCTCGAGCACATCCTGGGTGATCTGCACGCTGCGCTCCGTCGTCCGCCCGCCCGGGTTCAGCGCCGGCAGAACCGATTTGATCCCGGTCAGGTGAATGACCGGATCGGTCTGCGCGAAAGTCGGCCTGAGCGCTTCAGCCACCTGTTCAGGCGTGGCGGAGAGCGCCCATTTGTTCGCCTTCACCAGCGCTCGCACCATCTTCCGCACCAGATCCGGGTTTTTCTCGACAACCTCCGGACGCGTGATGAGGTTGCACATGAGGAACTCGGGAAACGACGGGTCTTCTCCGCGGGCGTTGTCGATAAACATGATGGCAAATCCGCGCTGGATCGCGGTCTCAGGCGTCGGCGTCGCGGTCAAGGCCACATCTACTTTTCGGTTCTCCAGCGCGGCAAGCCACGTAGGCCCCGACCCGACGGGAAGGATCTGCACGTCCTGCTGCGGCACGTATCCCGCTTTGCGGACCACGAAGGAGGCCAGGTGCGCCGTCAGGGCGCCCGGCTGGGTCACGCCCACCGTCAGCCCCTTCAAGACCTTGAGCTTTTCCGCCAGGGCGCTCGCCTCGGTGATCCCCTTGGCCTTCGCCACATCCTTATGGATCGCCCAGTTGATAAAGAGCCGGTGGAGACCGCTCATGACCATGATGAGGCGCTTGCCCTCCTGACAGGCGAGAATGACGTTGTCTCCTGGGGTGAACGTGAAGTCCACGTCACCGGCAATCAACGCCCTGATGTCCGGCCCGCTCCCGCTCGTGACAGTGGTGGCGACCTCCAGCCCTTCTTCCGCAAAGTATCCCCGCGCCTGAGCCAGGTAAACCGGCGTCATCGAGAGAGCGACCACAGGCATGGTCAGCTTGACCTTTTGTGTCTGGGCGGGCACGGGATCGGTGGCGAGGGTTAAACAGAACAGCGCGCCGATCAGAACGCACCTCATGAGACGTCTCATGTGAGAACCTCCTTTTCTCCAGCCATTCCCCTCAAGACAGCAGCCACTCATACTCACACTCCCAGGTCAAATCAAAGGGCGCGCCTAATGTACGGGCTCGAGACCGCTCGCGCGCAGACCCTCTTTCAACGCGTTCGCCTCGTCGGCCGGCAGCGGCACCAAGGGAGACCTGACAGCCGGACTCGATATCTTGCCGAGCAGCCAGGCGCAGTATTTGTAGCGGATGTGGAGGTAGACGTAGGGGTCGCGGTAAACCAACCGGAAGATAGGATAGATTTGATCGTGCAGCTCTTTCGCGCGCTTGAGCTCTCCCCGCTTCACGGCCTCGAACATCTCTACGTCGTGCGCGGGGCAAAAATTTGCCGAGCCGGATAAGGCCCCGTCCGGCTGGAGCTGAAAGGCGTAGTAGAAAGTCCGCCCGTTAGCGGGCAGCAGATACACTTTCCGAGATACGGCGCGGACAGCGCGGACCTCCTCCTCGT
>JAHFAP010000051.1 GCA_023250495.1 Deltaproteobacteria bacterium
CTCCTAAGGTAGGGTTACCACACCTTAAGGAGAATGAGCTGCGCGAAAAATGCTGAAACACCGAATAGTTAGACTTGCTATCTATCATGAAAAAGCACCACTGACGGGACACGCTACCGACGTTTTTGATGATGTCCACGTCCTGGTCCGCCTGCACGCGCGTGGCCACCGCCCACATGACTTCTTCTTCGTTATAGATGTTGATATCGGCATCCACCACGACGACGTGCTTGACGAAATCGCAGCCGCCCAGAGCAGCGAGCGCGGCCTGCTTGGTCTCGCCGTCAACTTTTTTGTCGATGGAGATGTAACAGTTGAATCGGCAGCAGCCGGAGATGGGAAAATGGACCGCCTTGGTCGTCGGCACGACGCCGCGAATCAGATTGAAGAGGCTTCCCTCTTTGGGAATTCCTCCGAGCACCCAGGTGTCGCGGTGGCCGGTGAAGATATGCTGAAAGATAGCATCGCTTCGATGCGTGATAGCGGCAACTTCAATAACGTTTCGAAGCCGCTGCGGGCCATAGTAACCGGTGAATTCACCGAAGGGTCCCTCGACCTCTTTGACGTCGGGGAGCACGTGCCCCTCGATGATCATCTCGGCATCCGCCGGCACCATGAAATCGTTTCCCCAAGTCTCAGAGGCTGTGAGCCTGAGCGGCTCTCCCATGATCGCCCCTATGCGGGCATAATCGTCGACGCCGAAGGGAGAGACATTCAAAGCTCCGAGATAGAACGCCGGGTGATGGCTGACGACGATGGCGGCCGGCGTCGGCCGCTTCTTCTCTTCGTTCTTCCGATGGATCTGCCAGTTGTGCCTGGGGGACATGTGAATGCCGAGCCGCCTCGGCCCCTTCACCATGTTGCGCAGAAAGGCGACGTTGTAAAAACCTGCCTCGGGATCTTTCATCACCGGAGTCATGTCGATATACGGAGCCGGGTCCATGGCGTGATGACGCACGATCGGCAGCTCGTAGAGATCCGCCTGTTCGCCGCGCTTGATCACTTTTTTGACCGGCGCTTCGTGGGTCGGAACCACCACCGGCGGAAGCAGCATCTCCTCGCGGCGCGCGTACTCCAGGCTGAGCGCCAGCCCTTCGTCTTTGGCATCCATGCCTAACGCAAGAGCGCAGCGGCCTCGTGTGGCAAAGAGATTGCTCAAAAGCGGAAACGGAGAGATCTCGCCTCGAAGATTGCGCGGCTTGGCAAAAAGAATCGCGGGAAACCGCCTCTCATTTTCCAAATGCTGCAACAGCGCGGTCACCTCAAATTGGTCCGGCGCGATTTCGCGCTCGACCCGGAGAAACTCATCGGGAAGCCGCTCCTCAAGTTTGTGGAGGAAGCCTCGAAGATCCTTTTTCATATCTGGCGGGGCTTCACAGCGCCCTTTTCAAGCTCTAATTGGATACCGGCCAACTCTGCTAAAGCCCGCTTCACGTAAACCTTGGTCATGCGCTTGCGATACCAGTAGTCCAAGTCGGCGTTGTCCACCGGGTGGGAAACTTTTGCTGCAGCCTCGGCCGCAGCCTCGATGGCATCCCTGGTGACCGTCTTGCCTTCAAGCAGATGAGCCGCCTCATCGACTACCACAGGAGCGGAGGCAACAGCCGTTAGAACGATCTTGGATGAAAGGCACACGCCCTTCGGGTTGAATTGCATCGCCGCGGCGACTCCGAGCACGGGAAAATCGAAAGAGCCTCGACGGCGGAGTTTGAGATAAACATTGCGCTGGCCGAAGGCTGGACGGGGAATCGAAATCCCCTGCAGCACCTCGTTGCTCTGTTTGGTGAGAAAGTTGATGCCGTCGTCGCGATAGCACTCGTCGAAAAGAACCCTGCGGAGGCCATTGGGCCCGGAGAAAGTCGCAACGGCGCCCAAGCTCACCAACACCGGCGCCGTGTCGGATGAAAAGACCGCCAAGCACATCTTGCTCTTCGGCGCCACCAGACAGATGTCGCCGTCTTTCTTCATGCAGAAGCCCGCAGCCTGGCGCCAGAAAAAGGTCTGGTCGTAATAGTTGCAGCGGGTATCAACGAAGACATTGCCGCCGATGGTCCCCACGTTACGGAGCTGGGGCGTTGAGACCGAGCCGGCCGCATGCGCCAGGGCGGGAAAGAGTTTGTTCACGGCAGGATTTTGCGACACCGCCGTCAGTGTCTCTCCCGCGCCGATCCACATCCCGTCCTTGGTCCCGGGCCGAATTCCACGAAGCTCCGAAAGAAACCTGAGCGAGACCAGATGCCTCGGCGTGAACTGGCCGCGCTTCATCTTGGGGTAAACGTCCGTTCCGCCGGCGACCGCCATCGCCTCCGGTCCGAGATCAGCGAGCAAGCGCCCGGCTTGTTTTAGCGACTTGGCTCTTATGTAATTGAACTCGGGTAATCTAAGCATTTTCTCTTAGCTCTTCTGTTGGACTCCGACTCCGTCTCCCGGCTGCCACTTGATCGGCGGAGGAAAATCGAACCAGGGTACCGACACGGACTTAAGTCTGCCTTCAAGTGCGCGGAGGATTTTGTCCGGCGTAATCGGTATCTCATCGATTCTTACGCCGATAGCATCGTACAAGGCATTCGCCACAGCCGGAATCACGGGCAAAAGCGGGCCCTGTCCCGCCTCTTTCGCGCCGAAAGGACCCTCGGGATCATCAGTCTCTACCAGGATCGTCTCGATAGGCGGCGTCTCCAGCGTCGTCGGGCTTTTGTACTCGAGGATCGAGGGATATTTGTGCAGGCCGGATTTTCTGAAGACCTGCTCTTCCATCAGAACTTCGCCGAGCGCCATATAGACGCTCCCCTCGACCTGTCCCTCGACAAGCAATGGATTGAAAGCCCGGCCGCAATCGTGCGCGATCCATATTTTGTGGAGTTTAATGTCAGCCGTTTCCGGATCACAGGAAAGCTCGACGATGGACGTCGTGTAACTGTAGGAGGGCGTGGGGCCGACTCCGGATCCTTTGAAGTTGGCAGGGTGTTTGGGCGGGCTGTAGCTCCCTGTAGCACCCAGCGTTCCGAATTTCCCCTCCGCTTTCTCCACGCACTCGGCAAAACTGATCGCCCTTTTTGGATAGCTGCGGCTTCGGAGCTGTCCTTCGGCCATCTCCAGATCGTCCACAGGCAGCTCAAGAGCTTCGCCTGCGACCGGAAGGAGAATCTCTTTCAACTTGCCGCAGGCCTGAATCGCGGCGTTGCCGGTCATGACCGTGACCCGGCTCGAGTAGCTGCCCAGATCGACCGGCGTCAAATCCGTGTCCGCGGTCACGACCCGGATGTCAGCCGGATCGATGCCGAACTCTTCCGCCACTGCATAGGCTAGAATCGAGTCTGAGCCTTGCCCGATATCGATCGAGCCGCAGAAAACAGTGATTCCGCCGCCCCGGTCTAATCTGATCTGCACGCCTGAGTGCGGCATCTCGTTCCGGTAGATGGGAAGGCCCGCCCCGCTGATGTAGGAGCTGGCGGCAAAGCCGATGCCGCGTCCGTAAGGAAGCTGGTGGAACTTTTTCTTCCAATCTGCTCTTGCCGCCACTTTCTCGATGCATTCTCTGAGGCCGGTGGTGCTGATGCGCAGGCCATTCACGGTGATCGAGTTGGGGTCGACCAATTGTTTGAGCCTGAGATCGATCGGATCGATGCCGAGCTTCTCGGCAATTTTGTCGAGCTGGACTTCCAGGGCGAAGCGCGGCTGCGGCGTGCCGTGCCCTCTTTTAGGCCCGCATGGCGGCTTGTTGGTGAAGAGCCGAACGCCTTCGAATTTGTAGGCGGGAAGTTTGTAGGTCACAGTTTGCAGAGCGCCGGTGTAGTAAACCGTCGCCAGGCCGTAGCTGCTGTAGCCGCCGCCATCCAAGAACGACCTGAAATGCATCGCCTGGAGTGTGCCGTCCTTCTTGACTCCCGTTTTCACCCACATCTTCACCGGATGTCTGCCGCGATGAACGTAGAAGGACTCTTCGCGGGTGAGCGTGATCTTCACCGGCCTGCCGGTGATCATCGCGAGCTTGGCCACGCAGATCTCGTGCGAGAAGGGATCGCTCTTTCCGCCGAAACCGCCGCCGACCGGAGTCGCGATCACCCGGATGCGGCTCATCGGCAGGCCGAGCACTTTCGAGAGAGCGCGGTGGAGATAATGGGGCGTCTGGGTCGAGGACCAGAGCGTGAGCTTGTCCTGCGGTCCGTATTGAGCCATCGCGCAGTACTGCTCCATCGGAAGGTGCGTGTTGCCCTGGAAGAAAAAAGTGTCCTCGAAGATCTCGTCCGCCCGCGCGAAGCCGACGACGACGTCGCCGAATTCGAAGGAGACCGCCTTCTGGATGTTCGCCCGCCGGTTCCATGAATGGATCCGCTCGCTCTCTTCTTTCGAAGCCAGCGCCTCTTCGATCGAGAGGACCGGCTTGAGGATCTCATAGTCGACGTCGATGAGCGTCAGGGCCTGCTCTGCCAAAGCTTCACTCGACGCGGCCACGGCGGCCACCGGGTCTCCCACGTATCTGACCTTTTCTACCGCCAGCGCTTCTTCATCCTGAGTGGACGGCATGATGCCGAACTTCTCCGGAAGATCTTTGCCTGTGATCACAGCAGAGACGCCCTCCAACTGAGCGGCCCTCTCTGTATGAATGCTGCGGATGCGCGCGTGAGGATATGGGCTGCGGAGCAGCTTCGCGTAGAGCATGCGGGGAAGCTCGATATCATCGGCGTAGCGCGTATCGCCGGTGCATTTCGCCATGGCATCAACTTTCCGCAGCGGCTTGCCGATAACAGAAAAAGCCTTCTTTCTCATTGGCCCTCCTCGCCCCTGGCGGCAAGCTCCACCGCTTCGAGGATTTTCGTGTAGCCTGTGCAGCGGCAAAGATTTCCCGAAAGCGCCTCGCGGACCTCGTCACGAGTGGGATGAGGATTCTTGTCCAAAAGCACCTTGGCCGTGAGCAAAATCCCCGGAATGCAGTAGCCGCATTGCGTTGCGCCTAAATCCGCGAAGGCGCGCTGGAGCGGATGGGGCTGGCTGTCCCGCATGAGTCCCTCCACCGTAACGATCTCAGCGTCTTCTGATTCCACGCCTAAAACCAAACAAGAGAGCACGGCATCGCCGTTGATCAGCACCGTGCAGGTGCCGCATTCTCCCAGCTCACAGCCGTGCTTCGTTCCGGTAAGATTCAAGTCCTCGCGCAGCACCTCGAGCAGCGTCTTGCTGGTCTCGGTGGCGACCTCTTTGATCTCCCCGTTGACCTTCAGCCGCAGCAGCCGCTTGGCCCATCCTTTTTGGGCCGCATCCGTCTTCGAGCTTTTTTTCCTCTTGGGCATCAGCGCTTCCTATGATTTGAAAAATCTTCTCGCTTTGAGTTCGAAGCGCGGCAGCGTTCCGGGAGAGACCATCTCCACCTGCGGCCGTATCCCGATTGTTTCCCGAAACCTCTGCGCCACTTTTTCCGCGAGTCCCTTAGGTGAAACTTCCGGCCTCGGCTCCAACGTCAGCTTCAGCTCCGGCAGGGCGCGTTGCTGAACGGCCTCCACCCGGAACTCCTCGATCTCGGGAAACTCTCTCATCACGTTCTCGATCGCGCTGGGAAACACATTCACGCCGCGCACAATGATCATATCATCCACCCGGCCCAACACGCCACCTTGCAAGAGCATGAAGGGCCGGCCACACCGGCAAGGCTGGTAACTTGGCTGCACCAAGTCGCCGGTCCGGTAGCGGATCACCGGACTGCCGATCCTGCCAAGGTTGGTGATGACCAGCTCTCCCCTGTCGCCTTCTTTGACCGCTTTGCCTCTCTTAGAATCGATGACCTCGGCGATGAATTCCCGCTCGTTGAGATGGACGCCTCCGGGTCGAGGCTCGCACTCAAAGCCATAGGCGCCCACTTCGGTCGCGCCCGCGTGGTCATAACACTTGGCGCCCCACAGCTCTTCAATGAGCTTTTTCGTGCTGGGGATGCTCGCCCCTGGCTCGCCGGCATGGATGGTGATTCTTATGGACGATTGTTGCGCCAGGTTGATCCCGGCCTTTCTCGCCTCTGATGCCATGTGGAGGGCGTAAGTCGGAGTGCAGACCAGCACGGTCGCTCGATAGTCTATAATCGCCTTGAGCCGCTGCGATGTGGATTGACCTCCGCCGGAGATTGCTAATGCACCCATTTTCCGCGCTCCCGCCCAGCCACTCCAAAAACCGATGAACGGCCCAAAAGAAAAAGCAAAATAGATGCGGTCGCCAGAATGAACGCCGGCCGCGTCAAAGACCGCCTTCCAGCACTCTGCCCACCACTCCCAGGACTCTTCGGTATCGAGCCAGTACATCGGCTTCCCTGTGGTGCCCGATGTCTGGTGGATGCGGATGTATTTTTCTACAGGAAAAGTCAGGTCGCTGCCATAGGGCGGATGCTCGAGCTGGTCCTCCACCAGCTCGCTCTTCGTGGTGAAAGGCAAATGCTTGAGTCCTTCCAAGGAGTTGATTTCCGGGAGGCCATTTTTTATCAGCTTCCGGCGATAGAACTCGTTTGTTTCAAAAACCTCGCGGAGCATCTGACGCAGTCTTTTGACCTGATGCTCCTCGATGGCCTCTCGGCCGCTTGAAGCTCCCATGACACTCTCAACTCTCAACCCTCAACCAAAACCATCTCTTCAGCCGGCTGCGCCAAGGCTTGCAAGCCATTCTGCGTGGCGAGGAAAGGCTGAGTGATGAGGCCATGGCCGCATTCCTTCCCGGCCAAACAGACCCGGAGAGTTAGCGCCATGCCGGGTTGGATCTTAACTGCGCCATCTCGACCCAAAAACGGCGCCTCGGTCAGGTCGAGCCCCAACCCATTGCCCAAACCGTAGGCTTGCAGCGATTCCCTTGCCGGCGCGGACGGGATCTCCTTCAGCCACTCACCCGCGGCTGCGGCAGAGGCTCCGACCTTTGCGCTCTCCACGAGCTTGTGGAAAATATTTTTCGCCGTGCTGTGGCTCTGCACCAACTCTGCGGGCGGGCCACCGAGACAGAAAGTCCGGCCCAGCTCGGCCCAGTAGCGTTGATAAGAAGCCGCGACGGTAACCAGCAGCGCCTCGCCTTTACGAAGGGAAGCAGGACTCGCCGGGCGGAGACCCACATGAGGCTCGGAAGAGCGCGCGATCATAAATCTGAAATCCTCGACCCCTTGGCGCCGCGCTTCGCGCTCCACCACGGCCATGATCTCATATTCCTTCTGCCCGGCGCGCGCCTCTTTTCGGAAAAGAGCGAGCGATTTCTCTAAAATCTCACTGGTGCGCCGCAGCAATGCTTGCTCGGAGGAAGATTTGATCAGCCGGAGCGAGGTCAAGATGTCGCTCAGGTCGCAAAGCTCCGCCCCTTTGAGAATTTGGTCTATTTTTTCCCATTCGCGCATCGGGATCTGCTCTTCGACGGCTGCCAGCCCGACCCGCTTCGGCTTAAGACTTCTACCATTGAGCGCGTCGCCCAGCCCCTGAGCGAATTGCGCCACGGACCGAACCTCGCCGATCCAGGTGAGAGTCTTGGAGAACGGATTGTTGCGGCTCGGCTCCTGCACCACGAGGGCCGGCTCGCCTTCAAGAGGAATCACCGCCATGGCCCCGCGGTTCTTGGGAATAAAGTGAGAGACGAACGCCAGATGGCCGTAGCGCCGCGAGTCGCCGTAGGCCAACAGAAGATCCGCCCCGCGCTCTTCCATCCCTTGCCTGATGCGGCTCAGACGGCTGCGAAATTCCTGCTCGGGAAGACGCTGCCTGTCCCACGTGCTGCAGCCTCGGTTCAGTACCGTATGGAGGGTGTCCATGTGTTAATCCTCGACGGTGAAAAGTTTCATCGGCGTCTGAGTGAGACGACGAGGTCCGCTCGCTTCGACCCAAACCGTATCTCCCAACATGAGATAGCCGGTCTCGGGAATGTACTGGTTGGGATGGACGACGAAGCACATCCCCTCCTCGATCACAAAATCATTCTCGTCAACGATTTCCGGAAAGGGAATGGACTGCAAGCCCAACCCGTGACCTCTCACGCGCATGTAGGGAGGGCGGCAATATTTCTCGTAGCCATGGGCCGAAAAAACTTCCGTCATCACCTGGGAGATCGGCCCGACCTTCTTTCCCGGCCGAACCCGCTCGAGGCTCTTCTCCATCGCCTCTTCGAGAATGGCGAATTTCTCGCGCACGAGCGCCGAGGCGGGCCCCATGACCGCTGTGCGGCAGAGCTGGACGAAATGGCCTTCAACGGCCGGCGTGATCTCAGCGATGATGATGTCGCCGGGCTGAATGCGGCGGTCCGAAGGAGGATGGGTACAGTGGCTGTGATCCGAGGCGCTCACCATGCCGAAATTATCCTCGGCGCCTTGGGAGCGCATGGCGTATTCAACTTCCGCTGCCAGCTCGTGCTCCGGCATGCCGACCTTCGCCCTTTCGAGGACAGCCGAAAAACCGATGTCGGCGATTTTTGCCGCGCGCTCGAGCGCGGGAAGCGCCTCACGGCCCGGGAAGCGCGCAAGAGATTTGAGGATTGAATCCGCGACCTCGACTCTTCCCTCCAAAGCTTTTTCCAGGGCCTTATAGACTGCGGCCGGCATAAAGCCCCAGCCGACAATGCCGATTTTTCCTTTCAGCCGTTTCTGTTGAACCAGTTCTCTGACCGCGTCCACGAAGCGGTCCGTGACCCTCACCTCAGGAATCCAGGTTTGCTCCCGCACCCTCCCCTGGTCCCACGGAAGACTGATCACCATCGTGGCGTCGCCCGAGTTCGTGAGCAGAACAGCCGTATTCGACCCTATCGGCAACACGCCTGAGATCCACAGGATTGGATTCACTTCAAGCATGCTGAGCTGTCCGGTGGAATAGAAAAGCAAGGCCGAGAGATTCTGCTCCTTCATGGCCTCCCGGAGAGAGCGCACCTTGGCGTCGAAAGAAGCGGCGGCTTGCGAACGGTTAGCTTGCATGATTTTCCTCCATGTTTTTCGCCAGAGCGAAGAACCGGTCACTCGGAAATGTCGATGAAGACCCCGCCCGGGTCGGATAACTGATGCCTTCCGTAACGGCACGCGGCGATCAGCTCGACTCGGCGCTGACCCTCCGACGCCACGCTCACGCTCCTCTCGCGCATCTCCGGATCGGATTTTCTCAACGCATCCAAATCCCGTCTGACCGCATCCACGCTTTCTACCTTGAATCCGATGTGCTCCAATCCCGGCCTCTCGATTCCCGCGCCGTCGTAGTCGGTGATATCCCACGGCGCGATGACCAGGGCCACCTTGCCATCCGTAAGATAAAAGTTCGGGTCTTCGAAAGCCTTTTCCGCCTGCTTAAATTCGAAGATATCCAGATAAAAACGGGCGATGGCGTCAGGATGAACGACGCGCAATTTAATGTGGTTGATTTGGCGCTTCCGCTCCCCGCCCGTCTCGACATAAACCCCTCTTTTGTTTTCCAATCCCTCCTGCGTGAGGTCGAAGATATTGCCTTCGGGATCGTGCGCGCCGAACGATGCAAAAGGGCGATTGGACGGACGCTTCAAAACCTTGATCGCCGGATATCTTTCCCGCATGCGGGCGCAGGCGGACTCGACATCGTCAACGTCGATCCCGAAGTGGTGCAGGCCGCCGGGATAGCCCGGTTTTCTCCCGATCACGGTCATGCCGACGTAACCGTCGCTGATGCTCAAGCCGTAGTTCAATTTGACGGCCCTGGCTTCCTCCTCAGCCGCGGATTTCGACCTCTTCATGCCGAAGGCGCACTCGTAAAATTTTGTCTCCCGAACGAAGTTTTCAGTCATGATCGCCACATGCTGGATTTTCGCTAACATGATGCGTCCTCCTCAACTCTTGCCATTTGGCAGCTTACTCCCCCTGCTGTTCCCCCATCTTCCTTGCATGCAACCTATTACGCAAACAAAAGAACTGTCAAGGCTGTTTGCCCTGCCGCGTGGGCGGACTCTTTTCCGCGCGCGCTCGAGTGTGGTAGGGTCGTAATGCTGGAAAGAGATTCGATGCGGAAGCTCACTATCGAAAACACCGCGCAGGCTTACCTCGAGCTCCTCAGTCTCCTGGGAGTGAAATATTTTTTTGGCAACTCGGGCACGGACTTCGCGCCGATCATCGACGCCTTCGCCAAGCGCGCCGCCGAGGGCCGAACGCGCCCGCAACCCATCACGGTCCCGCACGAGTGCTGCGCGGTGAGCATGGCCCACGGCTATTATATGGTGACGGGCGAGCCGCAGGTGGTCATGGTTCACACAACGGTCGGTACCGCCAACGCGCTCGGCGGGCTCATCAACGCCGCGCGCTCGCGCATCCCGCTGATCCTGACCGCAGGCAGAACCCCGATCACAGAGCGGGGCTTTGCCGGTAGCCGCGACAATTTCATCCATTGGGCCCAGGAATCGTTCGACCAAGGGGGCATCGTGCGCGAGTTTGTGAAGTGGGATTACGAGCTCAGAAACTTCGCCCAACTGGAGAGCGTCGTGCGGCGCGCTTTCACGATCGCGATGACCGATCCCAAGGGGCCCGTCTATCTGACGCTGCCGCGCGAGGTCTTGGCCGAATCCCACAGCGAGCTGAACGTATCGGACGAGGGTCCCATTTCGCCGGCGGCGCCGGCCCATCCCAGCCCTGAGGCGATTCAAGAGACGGCGGCTCTTCTGGCCGGGGCCGAGCTTCCCCTGATCATCACCCGCGCCGAAGGAGCCAACCCCGATGCGGTCCCCGCGCTCGTTTCCTTGGCCGAGTCGTTCGCCGTGCCTGTGATCGAGCACTCGCAGCCCGAGTATATGAATTTCCCTCAGGATCACCCCTTGCATCTGGGCTTCGACCCTACGCCGCTGCTCTCGTCTGCGGATGTGATTCTGGTCGTCGAATGCGACGTCCCATGGTTTGCCGCAGCGCAAAGCCCAAAACCGAACGCGCGGGTGATCCACATCAGCCCGGACCCGCTGCGCAGCCGCTACCCGATCTGGGGATTTCCCGGCCATCTGTCCATCACCTCTGATCCGGCAACAGCTTTGCGGCTCTTGTCTAACTCTCTGACGAAGCTCCGCTCAGGACGCGAGGCGAAGATCGCCGCGCGCTTCGAGCGGCTGCGGGCCGAGCACGACCGCCAGCGCGAAAGCTGGCGCAAAGAGGCGCTCGAGAAAGGCCAGGGCCCTGCCATTGCGATGGAGTGGGTGACGCACTGCCTCAATCAGTTTAAAGACGAAGTCCTGATCGTCAACGAGTACGATCTGAAAGTCCCCTACTGCGACATTCGCGCGCCGGGAAACTACTTCTCAGTCTCGGCTGCCGGATCTCTGGGCTGGGGCCTCGGCGCCGCGCTCGGCGCCAAGCTGGCGGCGCCGGAGAAAAATATCATAGCGGTGGTGGGAGATGGGGCCTACATCTTCAACAACCCCAGCGCATGTCACATGGTCTCGGCCATGTACCAGCTGCCGATCCTCGTGGTGGTCTGCAACAACGGCGGCTGGAATGCCCCTAAAGCTGCCACCCGAGCGGTCCATCCCAAAGGTTGGGCGGCGCGGACGGAAAACTTTCCGCTGACGCGCTTTACGGCGCAGCCGGCCCACGAAATGTTTGTCAAAGCCTACGGAGGTTACGGAGAGGCGGTCATGGAGCCGTCTCAACTCCCGTCAGTCTTGACGCGCGCCTTCAAGATCGTGAAGGAAGAGAAGCGCCAGGCGGTGGTCAATGTCCTGTGCGCCGGCAGCGGCGCACCGTTTTGAGCAGACGCCGGTGGATCGCTCCGCACAGGCAAGTTGGGCTGTATCGAAGGCGCGCGCTGTGATAACCTACACGTTAACAGAGCATTTAGGCTATCAACTTAGAGCGCCGGCAGCTTCACGCAAGCTGGTGACCCCTCGGCTGCGGCCGGAAGGATCGTTCCCCTCGAATGTCAACTTAGTTGAGACGTTTGTATTCATTTGAAGGTGATGGAAAAGTTCGACAGACATACCCTCGATCTGGTCGCGAGGGCGGTCGTTTCCGGCCACCGTGGCTACGGAAAGCAATTGGATCGCGTCGCTGACGCGACCGCAAGCCTCCTGAAGAACCGCCTGGAAGCCGCCGCGGCCCCAGGGGCGGCGCGCGCGCGCAACAGTCATAAGGCCGAAGAGGCGCTACCGGACCGCGAAACCCTGGTCTCTCTCCTCAATCGCATTGAAAAACACCTCGCAATGCTGGTACTTGCACAAGGCGCAGATGACCGCTCTCAGCCACGCTGACATTAATAAGTTTTTCTCAGCTTTGGCTCGCCGCCTCTCTTCTCCTGCGAAACTCATCTTGACGGGGGGCAGTGAAGCCATGCTGCTTGGAGGACGAAGACCGACCGGCGACCTTGATTTCAGCTTGGTCATGTCCGACCGTACACCTGCCCTCTCTTCCCAGGTTGAGGCTGCGATAGCGGCGGCCTCACGAAAAGCGGGCGTGGCTGTGCAATATTCGACGGACATCGACCGCTGGTCGCAAGTGGCAATCCCCAAGACAAAGACGAAAACGCGCTTCTATAAACGCTTTGGGCCGCTGACTGTCCATCTCCTCGACCCGAAATGTTGGGCAATTTACAAGCTTGGGCGCTATCTGGATTCGGATGTGGAGGACTTACTCTCGGTGCTGAAACGCCAGAGAGTATCTTGGATCGGTTTGGCGCGGCTGTGCGGAGAATGCCTGCGCTTGAGCCCGCGCTCGACTCAGCTCTATCTCTTTCGCAGGCAAGTGGAGCATTTCTTTAAACAGCATGGTCGAAGAGTCTGGGGAAAGAGCTTTAGGAGCGAAACGGCCATTGCGCTTTTCCACCGGACGGCTAAAATCCATGCTCCGTGAGGCCGGACACTGAGAGGTTTTGTAGGTCTGATCCCGCTCTCAGTTACTTTCCCACGGACTGCTGAGCCAGCTTCTTAAAGAAGCCTTCTTTCTCCAATTCGTCGAGCGTGCTTTCATCAAGGTACTTGCGCAGGTCGGTATCCGCCTTGGCTCCGGGAGTCCGCTGCGCGATCATCTCCAACGTATTGCGCAAGCCCTGCTGCGACACCCGCGTCGGGAAGGAGAAGCTCGACGCATAATATTGGTAAGTCTCCTCCACGGCCTTGGGGTTTTTCTGCTGGAGCCTCTTCGCCAACACGGCCAGCCCCTTCTCCTTGTTGTTCATGAACTGATAGGTCGCTTCGGCATAGGCCTGCTGAAAACGTTTAACCACGTCCCGGTTCTTCTCCAAGAAAGACCGCCGCGCGGCGATGACATTCATGGGGAACGCCGCCGTTTTCAGCTCGCTCATGTGAGCGAGCACATTCATGCCCATCCGGACGGCCTCGCCGAGCTCGGGATGCGCGAGGACCGTGGCGTCGAGCGCCTTTGCGGAAAGCGCCACGAGCCGCGTTGCCGCCCCGCCGCTCTGCATAATGGTGACCGACTGGCGCGGGACGTTCCATTCTTTGAGCGCGAGGACCACGGCCAGCTCGTTCGCGCCGCCGAAACCGACGATGCCGATTTTCTTTCCGATGAGATCCTCGGGCTTGCGAATTTCCTTTTGCGCAACAAAGCTGAAAGGAAACGTATTCATCGATCCGGATATCATGACCAGATCCGCCCCTTGCTGGATCGCGTTGATGGTCGTGACGGCGTCAACCTGGGCGAAGTGCACGCTGCCCGCAACCAGCGCCTGGATCTCGCGGGTCGAGCCCGGAACCATGACCACGTCGCCGCTCAAGCCGTACTTCGCCAACAGTCCCAAGTCTTTGGGCGCCCAAACCGGCGCCTGGAAGCCGGCAAACCCGCCGTAAGCGATCAAGTAGTTCTCTTGAGCAGAAGACCATCCAGAGATTGTGATCCAAAGCAGAACAGCCAGACACGCCTTTCGAAACATTTTTGATTTCCTTCCCTGTTGTTAGTTGAGCTAGAGGGATTTAACAATTAGCCACCTGTACTTGTCAAGCACCAAGGAAAGAGGCGGAAGAGATCTATGAGATCCAATCGTAGAGTTCAACTTGACACCGGGCTGAGAGATGTTATAGCTGGCCGCGAAGGGGAGGGAAACCGCAATGAAGCGAACATTTTGGGCACTTCTGCCGGTGTTTTTGCTTCCGGCTTTGGGACTGACTCAGGAGCGAATCAAATTTCCTGTCGGCGTTTCTTCCAAGGTCCTCGGCTACGGCCATTTATGGGCCGCGTGGCGGCTGGGATACTTCGCCCGCGAAGGGCTCGACGCGGAGGTCGTGCTGATGCGCGGAACCGCCCCGGCCGTGCAGGCGTTGATAGCCGGCTCGATTTCCGCCGGGCTCGTGGCGAACGACGGACCCATAGCGGCGGTGGAACAAGGTATGGACCTCATCATGGTCGCCAGCAGCAGCAAGATCACGCACATGATCATCGGCGGGAAAAACTATAAAACCTACGAAGATCTGCGCGGCGCGACCATCGGCTCTTCCACGCTGACTTCAGGCACGGCATTTGTCCTGCGACGGGCGCTGAAGATCAAGGGTCTGGAATATCCGCGCGACTACAGGCTCCTCAACGTCGGGGGAACCTCTTCGTCCTTCGCGGCGCTGAGCGCCGGCCAGATCGCGGCGGCGATGATCGCCGTGCCAAATGCGTTTCAGGCTGAAGAGGCGGGATTCAATGTAATCGGGCGCGTGGCGGACATCTTCCCCAAATATCTGCTTTCGACGTATACGGTGAGACGCAGTTGGGCGGAGAAGAACCGACCGCGCGTCGTCCATTTTTTGAGGGCCGTGCTCCAGGCGAAGAAATGGTTCGAGCAAGACAAAAAGGCCGCCATCGAATTTTTAGCCAAGGAATTTCAACTCACGCCCAGCCTCGCAGAGAGAGGACTCGACTACTACCTCACGAACCAGGCGTGGCATCCGGAGCTCGAGATCGAAATGGATGGATTGAAAACGGTGGTGGAGATCTACGCGGAGCAGACCGGGATGAA
>JAHFAP010000228.1 GCA_023250495.1 Deltaproteobacteria bacterium
TCGTCATGATCAGGATGATGTTGCGGAAGTCAGCCTTCCTGCCATTGTTATCCGTCAGCGTGGCGTGATCCATGACTTGGAGCAGGATGTTGAAAAGATCGGGATGCGCCTTTTCGATCTCGTCGAGCAGCAAAACCGCGTAGGGAGTCCGATTCACCGCATCGGTAAGCAACCCTCCCTGATCGAAGCCCACATATCCAGGAGGCGCGCCGATCAGCCGCGAGACGGTGTGCTTCTCCATGTATTCGCTCATGTCGAAGCGGAGGAACTCCACGCCGAGGATGCGCGCGAGCTGCTTGGCCACTTCGGTTTTGCCCACGCCGGTCGGCCCGCAGAAGAGAAAACAGCCGGTCGGCTTTTCCGGGTGGCCAAGACCCGAGCGTGATAGCTTGATGGCGCTTGAGAGGGTCTCAATCGCCGCCTCCTGGCCGAAGACGACCGATTTAAGATCCTGCTCGATGTTCTGAATCTGCAGCTTGTCAGATGCCGACACGCTTCTGGGAGGGATCTTGGCGATCTTGGCGACGATCTGCTCTATGTCCTTCAGGCCGACGACTTTTTTGCGCCGCTCCGCCGGGAGCAGCTTGACCGCGGCCCCGACCTCGTCGATCACGTCGATCGCCTTGTCAGGCAGGCGCCGATCGTTGAGATGCTTGGCGGAGAGCTGCACCGCCGCGCGCAGCGCCGCTGAGGTGTAGCGCACGCCATGGTGCTTCTCGTAGTGCGACTTTAGCCCGAGAAGTATTTTATAGCTCTCCTCCACGCTCGGCTCCGAGATCTCGATTTTCTGAAAGCGGCGCGCCAGGGCCCGATCCCTCTCAAAATAGCTCTTATAATCGTGGTACGTGGTCGAGCCGATGCATCTCAACTCTCCAGAGGCCAACGTCGGCTTCAGGATATTCGAGGCGTCCATCGAGCCGCCGCTGGTCGCGCCGGCGCCGACCACGGTGTGAATCTCATCGATAAAGAGAATCGAGTTCGGTTGCTTCTTGAGAGCGTTCAACACGCCCTTCAGCCGGGCTTCAAAGTCGCCGCGGAATTTGGTCCCGGCCAGCAGCGCCCCCATGTCCAGCGCGTAAATCACCGCGTCTTTGAGAGCATTCGGGACCTCTCCTTGATGAATCTTGAGCGCCAGGCCTTCAGCGATCGCGGTCTTGCCCACGCCGGGATCGCCGACATAGATGGGGTTATTCTTACGCCGCCGGCAAAGGACGTGGATGGTCCGCTCGATTTCCGTCTCCCTGCCAATGAGAGGATCGATGTTTCCCTCCCGAGCCTTTTTGATCAGGTTGACGGTGAAGGCCTCGAGCGGGTTGCGCACCGGCGCCGGCCTCTCCTCTTCCGCCGCCTCTCCCGGACTCGTGGGATCTTCTTCGCTGACTGGGATCTTTGAGATGCCGTGAGAGATGTAATTGACGACATCGAAGCGGGTGACCCCCTGCTGCTCCAGGAGGTAGACGGCGTAAGAATCCGGCTCGCGGAAGATAGCGACGAGGAGATTCCCGCTGCCGATTTCCTTTTTCTCCGCGGACTGGGCGTGGATCACCGCCCGCTGCAAGACCCGGTGGAAGCCGATGGTCTCCTGCGGCTCGTGCTCCAATCCATCGTGAAGGGCCTCGAGGTGTGTGGTGAAGAATTCCTCCAAGCCCTTTTTGAGACGCGCCGGATCGCCGCCGCAATGGACGATCGCCGAGATGGCATCTTTATCCTGGAGCAAGGCGAAGAGCAGATGCTCGACGCAGACGAATTCGTGGCGCCGCCGTTTGGCCTCCGCGAAGGCCAGGCTTAAGGTCGTCTTGAGCTCCTTGGTGAACATCTCAGGCCTCTTCCATGGTGCACTTCAGGGGATACTCATGCTGGCGCGCCAGACTCTCGACCAGCACGACTTTGGTCTCCGCGATTTCATACGGGTAGACGCCCGCCACGCCGATCCCCTTACGATGGACGTGGAGCATGATCTGGACGGCTTCGGTCTGTTCCTTGTGAAAGACGTACTGCAGCACCTGCACGACAAACTCTTTCGTGGTGTAATCGTCGTTATGCAGAAGAACTTTATAGAGCGGCGGCCTCTTGAGCTTCTTCTCGGTCTCGGTGGCAACTTCATGCTCAAATTCTACTTCCCGTCGGCTCATACCGCCCGTCCTCTCGAAAGGCTAAAATAAATTAACACGCTTCTCTCGACCGCGCAATCTGATGACCAGCGGTCGCCCGTCCCTCAGCATCCTCTTGAACCGTCGAGGGAAAAGAGGGATATTTGAGTCAACCTTTCTCTACCGAATCTCAGCCATCTCGAAGTGGAAGGAACTGACCACTGGAGGCGTCCCATGCTGTCCAACAAAGTCAACGAGATCATGACCCGAGAGCTGATTACCGCTGGCGCGTCGAGCACGATCTTTGACGTGATGGAGTTGATGGTCGCAAAAAATGTCGGCCGAGTCATCATCACGGAGGACCAAATCCATGTTGGGATATTTACGGAGAAAGATGTTCTGAAACGGGTGATGAATAGCAAACTGGACCCTAAAAAGACCGGCATCAAGAAGGTGATGACGAGCCCTATCCGGGCCGTTCGACAAGACACTCACATCATTGAAGCGCTTGGCAAAATGTATAAGTCGAAGTTTCGCCACCTCCTTGTCCGCGAAGAGAAAGGAAAGATCGCCGGCATGATCTCTATGTGGCGCATCCTGAAGCTCGCAGTCGAGCTGGGGCAAGGCCTGCCGGAAAGCCAGACCGTAGGCAGCATCATGTCGAGGGATGTCGCCACCATTGACGCCTCTCAGTCCGTCGGCGAAGCGATTGAACTCATGATTGAGAAGGACACTGGTTGCGTCGTCGTCCTGACCCATGGCGAGCCCAAGGGGATCTTTACCGAGCGCGACGTTCTCAAACGGGTCGCCACCAAAGAGATCGACACGAGAAAAACGCCGGTCCGGGAGGTCATGACATCCAATTTAGTGACCTTGCCTCACACCGCTCTGATCGGAAAAGTCTTGGAGGAGATGTACAAAAGGCGCTTCCGTCACATGCTGATCTTGGGGGACAAAAAACAGCTTGCCGGGATTGTGTCAATGCGAGACGTTTTAAGGTATGCGAAGGCATTGGATGTGGATGAAAAGGTCCGAAATACGTGGAAGGAAATCGAGGAATTCTGGGAATCCGAAGAGCATTATACCCCTGGATAGCATCTCACGGTTTCTTGTCTTTCGGTCAAATCCTTGTTAAGTTAAAACGCCGAAGAGAGGAGGTAACTCAGCGGTTCGATTATGGAAACACCAGCGATCAACGACCTCAGCATCTCCATAGCGACGGAAAATGGCACGGGGAGTGCCTCTGCAAATAACATTCTGTTTAAAGCGATCTTCAAGATGGGCATTCCCTGTTCCTCGAAGAACATGTTCCCATCGAACATTCAAGGATTGCCTACCTGGTATCAGATTCGGGCCTGCGCTGACGGTTACATGGCGCGCAAGGACGTCATTGACGTCATGGTCATGTTTAACGATGCGACCGCCGCCAAGGACATTTATCGCGTCAGGGACGGAGGGATCATCCTCTATGATGACTCGACCCCGCTCGCTGCCAATCTGAAGAGAGACGGGGTTCAGTACTTCGGGGTTCCGGCCAACAAGCTCATCCAAAAAATCGTGCCCGCTTCGCCGCTTCGGATCAAGCAGCGGAACATAATCTATGTCGGCGCCCTGGCTGCTCTCTTCGGCATCGACATGGCAACTATCAAAGAGGTCCTGCAAGACACCTTCGGCAAAAAACCGGCCGTCATCGAATCCAATCTGGTCTGCATCGAGGCCGGCTTCAATCACATGAAAGAGAAGGGCTACACCCAGAACATCGGCCGCTTGGAACCCATCCCCAACGGCAACCAAGGAAAGATTATCACCGAGGGCAATACCGCCTGCGCCTTGGGGGCCATTTATGGCGGCGCCTCTGTCATCTCGTGGTATCCGATCACACCCTCCAGTTCACTCGCCGAAGCCATAGAGCACTACATGCCCCGCTTGCGCAAGAACAATGGCAAAACGACCTACGCTATCGTCCAAGCGGAAGACGAAATCGCCGCCGCCAGCATGATGGCGGGAGCGGGATGGGCCGGGGCCCGAGCGATGACGTCTACCTCCGGGCCTGGGCTCTCGCTCATGAACGAGACCATCGGGCTCGCATACTTTGCCGAGATCCCATGCGTCCTCTTCATCATCCAGCGCGGCGGACCTTCAACCGGCCTTCCCACGCGCACCCAGCAGGCCGATATCCAGCTCATGTATTATGCCTCGCATGGTGATACCCGCCATGTCATCTTAATCCCGCATGACATGAAGTCTTGCTTTGATCTGGCGCGCCGGAGCTTTGACTTTGCTGAGCGGTTCCAGACGCCGGTCTTCGTCATGACGGATTTGGACCTGGGAATGAATCTCTGGTCGTCGGAGCCGCTCAAGTTGGAAAAAGAGCCTTTTGACCGGGGCAAGCTCCTCACCGCGGAGCAGCTCGAGCAATGGGAAAAGCAGGGAAAAAAATTCCGCCGCTACTTTGACTACGACGGGGATGGCGTTCCCTACCGAACCATCCCGGGAAATCCCAACCGAAACGCTGCTTACTTCACCCGCGGATCGGGCCACGATTCCGATGCGCGCTATTCCGAGGACGAGAAGGACTATAAAGAAACCCTCGACCGTCTGCGGAAAAAATTCGAGACAACTCGTAAGCATGTCCCCAAACCGATTATTGAGACGCACGACGGCATCAAAACGGGAATCATCTGCTTTGGCTCGAGCTACGAGCCGGTGCGAGAAGCGCGCGACCGCTTGCGGGCCTCGGGGCTCAAGACCAACCACCTCCTGTTAAGGGCGTTGCCTTTGACCCAGGAAAGCCGAGATTTCCTCGCGGCTCATGACGTCGTCTATCTCGTGGAGCAGAACCGCGACGCTCAGATGGCCTCGATCTTCAAAGACGAGTGGCCGGAGCTGGCGGCGAAAATCGTCAGCATCCTGATCTACGACGGTCTGCCCGCAACGACTCTAGAGGTCGTGAG
>JAHFAP010000229.1:0-1339 GCA_023250495.1 Deltaproteobacteria bacterium
CGCCCACGGGAAAATATTTCTTCAAATTGCGAATCTCAAGCAGACTCATAACAGAAGCTCTCAGCAATCAGCCATCAGCAGTCAGCCAAAATTCAAAAGCTGAAAGCTGACCGCTGATAGCTACCATGCTCAACCTGGAAAGTAACACGCGACCCAATGGCCCTTCCCGTTTTCCACCAGCGGCGGCTCCGCCTCGGCGCACATCCCGGCCGCCTTGGGACAACGATCGCGGAAGCGACAGCCGCCGGGTAATTCCAGCGGGCTCGGCACCACGCCGGGAATCGCCGCCAGCCTCTTCTTCTTTTGTCCTCTCGCTCCCGGAAGCGAATTCAACAGCCCCACGGTGTAAGGATGGAGCGGGCGGTTGAAGATCTCTTTTGCTCCGGTGCGCTCGACGATCTTGCCGGCATACATGATCGCCACCTCGTCCGCCTGCTCGGCGACGACGCCCAGGTCGTGGGTGATGAGCAGGAGCGACATGCCGAGCTTCTGCTGCAGCTCCTGCATCAACTCCAGGATCTGCGCCTGAATGGTGACGTCCAGGGCGGTGGTCGGCTCATCGGCGATCAGCAGGCTCGGATTGCAGGAGAGGGCCATGGCGATCATCACCCGCTGGCGCATGCCGCCGCTCAGTTGATGCGGGTAATCATCGACCCTGGACTCCGGGTCGGCGATCTTCACCAGGCGCAGCATCTCGATGGTCTTCTCGCGCGTCGCTCTTTTGCCCAATCCCTGATGCAGATGGATCGCCTCGCCGATCTGATTACCGATGGTAAAGACGGGATTCAACGACGTCATCGGCTCCTGGAAAATCATCGAGATCTCGTTGCCGCGGATCTTGCGCATCGACTCGCCGTTGAGCTTCAACAGATCGCGCCCGCGGTAGAGGATCTCGCCCCCCACCACCCGGCCCGGAGGCGAGGGCACCAGACGCATGATCGAGAGCGAAGTGACGCTCTTGCCGCAGCCCGACTCTCCCACCAGCCCGAGGGTCTTTCCCTCGGCGATATCGAAACTCACGCCGTCCACGGCTCTGACCTCGCCTTCGGGAGTGAAGAACGAGGTGCGGAGCTCTTTGACCTGGATTAATGTGGCCACGACGAGAACTTTAATAACACAGGACTGGCTTTTTTAATATACCAAAAGCGGCCCTGCAACACGTCCTTCCGCCCCCCCCACGGGCTCGGCTTGATCTCCCTTTCAAGGTGGGATAGACGACACAGCAAACCAGGGAGCGACAAACCATGGGCCGAGTGAAAAGTCTTGACGAGATCAAAGCGATGGTCCGTGAGCGCACGGGGAAGCGCAACATATTCCGCCGCGCCAAGAAAGAGGATGT
>JAHFAP010000229.1:1439-5044 GCA_023250495.1 Deltaproteobacteria bacterium
AGATCTTTCCCTCGCTGTCGCTGAAAACGCAGGGCTGGCTGGAAAAACCCTCGTGTCCGATGCTCGTCGTCAACAGGAAAGAGGATCTTCAGACCCCGATCGATGATCTTTACATTCTCCTGGAACACGGCGAGCCGAAAGCCGCGCGCGTCTTCCCCGGCGGCCGCATGGGACAGACGCCTGAGACGCTGCCGACGATAATCCGGTGGCTGAAAAGAGAACTGAGCTAAAAATGATCCAAGCGATCAGCTCTCAGCAAAGGATCAGTCGCCACACTTTCCGCAACCTTTTCCTTTGCTCCGTCAGTAGCGCCTTCCAGGGTTCCGCGATATAATTCTCCTTACAAATGTTTGATGCGCCGCTTCCGAAAGCGACCAGAACCGTGCTGACGGCCCTTGGCCGGCTCCCGCCGGTAAGAAAGTTTTACCTCACGGGAGGCACTGCCTTGGCGCTCAGCTATGGTCATAGAAGATCGGACGATCTTGATTTCTTTTGCCGCAACCGGTTCAACCCTTCTGTCCTTCAGGCCGAATTGGAGCCGACCTTCAAGTTTCGCCTAAGGGTGAAGGACGAGGGAGCGCTTCACTGCCAGTTGAACAAAGTCAACGTGAGTTTTTTATATTACCCGTATCCGCTGTTACGGCGGTTCCTAAGCTATCACGGCGTCGCTGTGTCCGACCCTCTGGACATCGCGTTGACCAAGATTACCGCGATTGCTCAACGCGGCAGCCGACGCGATTTCGTTGATCTCTATTGGGCCTGTCACGAAGGACTTTCGCTGCCTCTCTTGTTAAAAAGATTCCGGGAGAAATACGGGAAGACCAACTACAGCCCTTACCATCTTCTAAAAAGCCTGGTCTATTTCGCCGAGGCGGAGAAGGAGCCTATGCCCAGACTCCTGCTTTCTCTCCCTTGGCGGGACGTCAGGCGGTTTTTCGAAACCGAGGTTGGAAAGCTGAACCTGAATCGGCTTTAGCTATGGTTTCCAAATCGAACATGCAGAGAGGCCGACGATTACCCCAATACCTTCATCAGTTCTTTTGGGATGTTGTCCCCGCACGCATCGATCTCGGCCAGCACTCCGAATATGTCATCGCACGTCTGTTGGAACATGGCGACTTGGCGGCGATTCGATGGATGCTGAGGGCCTACAGAAAGCAAGACATTGCCAGAGTAGTGAAGCAGAGCCGGCAACTGTCGCGCAAGACCGCTAACTTCTGGCGGCTACGGTTGGCTATTTTAGAATCCGAGGTATATGCCCTGAACCGGTCGTACCTGCTTTCCCCTGAGCCGTTCTACTGATACAAACGTCTACGAATGTTACACGAGGCCCGCCTTGAGAGGGGCGGAATACGGCGAGCCGAAAGCCGCCCGCGTCTTCCCCGGCGGCCACATGGGCCAGACGCCGGAGACGTTGCCTACTATCGTGCGGTGGCTTAAGAAGGAACTCTCCTAGGTGAGATACCTCGCCTCCATCCAGGCGCTTTCCCTAATCAGGATTGTGTCAGCCGCCGCTTGAGCCAGCGCGTCGCGACCGCCAGCGCCTGCTCGTTGCGCTGGCCGGGAACGCGCCCCATGTGTCCTGCTTCGGCAAAGATGCGCGCCTCTTTGGGATCGCCATGCTCCATCGATAGGTAGATATCTTCCACCGGGTGCTGGTTGTCTTTCTTGCCGTTGACGAAAAGCAGCGGCGCGCTCGGTTGATCGAGCAACCCCTGGGTCTTGAGCGAGAGCCGCGGCGCGATCTCCAACACTTCTTCGAGCGACTTCACCCGGAAGATATAGGAGCGGGAGTCGAGCAGGCTTTTCGGACCCATGAGATATTGCGAGGCGCGCTCGGTGAGAGCGGGGCGGAGCCACTCCGGCTGAAATGTATGGTGGACCCCCGCGCCCCAGTTGACCGCGCCTTTGAGCCGCTTTGCCTCGACGTAGCCCAGCTTCGCTGCCCAATAACCGCCGAAGCTGCGCCCCATGACCGCTATGCGCTTGCCATCGATGTCGGCGCGGTTCTCGAGATAATCCATCGCCACGGAAAAAGTCCGCTCCGCGCGCGGCTCCTGGCCAAGTAACGGATTTTCTCCGGCCCCCGGCATATCGATGACGAAGGTCGCGAGGCCGAGGCGATGGAGTGATTCGCTCTGTCCTCTGGAATCCTCCTTCCAGCCATCCACTCCACCCCAGTGCATCACCACAGGCGGACGCGTCACGCCGCGCGGGATCTGCAGGTAGCCCACGACTTTCTTGCCCTCAAAGGGAATCTCGACCCTTTCAGCGGGCGGATCGAGATATCTGGCCGCTTTGAGAAAATTTCTCAAGACGCCGCGATAGCAGTTCATCTTCTCGGCGCTGCTCGGCACCGGATAGCGGCCGATGCGGTAATATTCATACGCGAGGTAGTAGGATTCGCCGGCCTCTTTGCTTTGGCCTTTCTGCTCCTGCTCGGTTGCCAAAGCCTCGTAGCGCGCGCCGATCCTTCCCCATTCCACTCCCCATGGGTCCGGCTCCAGGCTGGTGAGCCGGCCGAGCACCTCCTCCACATCGTTCTTTTTCGTCCGCTCAAAAGGGTTCCCCTTCCCAACCCGTCTGAGAATCTCTCGCTTCACCTCTTCAAGAGTTCGTTCTTGTGCTGCCATCGCCGCTTCAATTTTCGATTTTAGATTTTGGATTTTAGATTTCCAACTCAAAACTAAAAACCCGAAACTTAAAACTTTTTATTTTATGACTTTGTCCGCCCGGAAAAGAACGGACTGCGGAATCGTCACTCCGATCTGCTTGGCCGTTTTCAGGTTGATGATAAATTCGAATTTCATCGGCTGCTCGACAGGCAGTTCGGCAGGGTTGGCGCCTTTTAAGATTTTGTCCACGTAGACGGCAGCGCGCCGGAACTGCCCTTTCTGATCCGGCCCATAGAACATCAATCCCCCTTCCTCCGCAAACGGGGCCCCGTCCGAAACTGTCGGCAGGCGGTTCTTAACTGCCAACTCCGCGATCCTGCGCCCCTGACCAAGATTGTTGATAAAGAGCGGCTGAACGATCAGCGCCCCCGCACGCTCTTTGATCATTGCCGAGAAGGCACTCTCAATCTCCTCGGACGTCCCTATGATCACCGGCTGGAATTTCATCCCAAATCTCTCGGTTGCCTCCTGCGCTTCTTTCACAAACAGCTTGTGCGCCGGATCGCCTCCATAGGCCAGGAAGGCGACACGGGAGAGTTTTGGAAGAACTTCTCTGAGCAATTCCAATCTCTTTCCAGCCAGCTCGGGCATCATGCTGGACATGCCCGTGATGTTTCCGCCCGGCCGCGCCAGGCTCGCGACGAACCCGCTCCCAACCGGATCTGCCGCCCCCATCATGACGATGGGGATTGTCTTCGTCGCGTTCTTTGCGGCCTGGACTACCGGCGTGGCGCGGACCACGATGAGCTCAACTTTCAGCCGGACCAACTCCTCTGCCAGCGCGGGAAGACGGTCCACTTTGCCTGCCGCCCACCGGTATTCGATGATGATGTTCTGCCCCTCAACGTAGCCCAGATCGCGCAATCCTTGCAGGAACTCTTCCTCTTGCCACGCGGGACCGCTGACCAACCCGAGGAGACCGATCCGCGG
>JAHFAP010000052.1:0-12396 GCA_023250495.1 Deltaproteobacteria bacterium
TCTACGGATGAGTGGCTGATGTCGCGCTCATGCCAGAGGGCGACGTTCTCCAGCGCCGCCACGGCGTAGGAGCGCATGAGACGCGCCAGGCCGGAGACGTTTTCGGAGAGAATCGGATTCCTCTTGTGCGGCATCGCCGACGATCCCTTCTGTCCGGCGGTGAAAGGCTCTTCAGCCTCTAAGACCTCGGTCCGCTGCAGGTGGCGGATCTCGACGGCAAACTTGTCGAGCGAGCTGGCGATGACCGCCAGCGTGGCGAAGAAGAAAGCATGCCGGTCTCGCTGAATGATCTGATTGGAGACCGGCGCGGGCTTGAGGCCGCTCTTCTTGCACACGTAGGCTTCCACCTTGGGCGAGATCTGCGCGAAGGTCCCAACGGCGCCGGAGATCTTGCCCACGCTGACCTCGTCAGCGGCTTTCTGCAAGCGCTCCAAGTTTCGTCCCATCTCCTCGTGCCAGAGAGCGAGCTTGAGGCCGAAGGTGATGGGCTCGGCGTGGACTCCGTGGGTGCGCCCGATCATGGGAACGTTCTTATACTTGAATGCCTGACGCCGCAGCGCCTTGATCATCTCCTTGATGTCCTCGACGAGGATCGAGGCGGCCTCTTTAAGCTGGAGCGCGAAGGCCGTGTCCATGACATCCGAAGATGTCATCCCCACATGAATGTAGCGAGCGTCGTCGCCTACGGACTCCGCCACGGAGCTTAAAAACGCTATCGTCTCGTGCTTGACCTCCGCTTCGATCTTGCGGATGCGCGCGACGTTGAAGCGGGCCTTTTTTTTGATCCGCGCCGCCGCGCTTTCCGGCACCTTGCCCAGCCGCGCCAGCGCCTCCGTGGCCAGGATCTCGACCTCGAGCCACTTTTGAAACTGGTTCTCCTCGGACCAGATGCGGCCCATTTCGGGACGTGTGTAACGTGAAATCATGTCAGCTAAAAATTAATTTTGAATTATGAGTTTTGAATTTTGAGTTATCGGAATTCAAAATTCAACATTCAAAACTCAAAATTTCTTTTTTTGGTCTGTGTGTCCAAAGCCCCCCTCTTGACGCTCAGAGGAGGGCAGTTCTTTGACCTCCTGCCATTTCGCTCTGCAGACGCGCTGCACCACCATCTGGGCGACCCGTTGACCGCGGCGAATGACGACCGGCTCGCGCCCTAGATTGATGGCGAGCAACTGGATTTCTCCCCGATAGTCGGAATCGATCGTTCCCGGACTATTGACCAGCGTCAGGCCTTCGCGCAATGCCAGACCGCTGCGGGGCCGAATCTCGGCCTCGAAACCGAGCGGCAGCGCCACGGCGATCCCGGTAGGGATCAGCGCGCGCTCGAACGGTGCAAGGATCAAGTCTTCATCCAAATCAGCCGCGAGATCCAAGCCCGCGGATCCTTCGGTCATGTAAGCAGGGAGCGGAAGCTCGTCCTTCCTCGCGCGGACCCGCTTGATCTGAATCTGGACTTCCTCCATGACTCGAAGAAAGGATAAAGGATGAGGGATGAAGGATGAAGGATGAAGACTAAACTTCAGCCTTCTGTTTTCCGCTTTCATCCTTCAAATGCGCCGCTCAGCTCCAGTTTTTTCTTCTCGACATCTCCCAAGAGGGTCAGGGCCATTGCCTCAGGCCGAAGGATAGAAGCGGCCAGCTCGACAACATCACTGCGCGACACTGAACGTATCCCTTGGGTGATCTCCTCTAAAGAAATGGCCTTGCCGAAATAGATCTCATCCTTGGTGATGTGGCTCATCCAGGAATCGGAGCTCTCGAGTCCCAGGATCATGTTCCCGATCAATTGATTTCTCGTGCGTTCGAGCTCTTCCTGGCCGATCTCTCCAGCGCCCAGCCTCTTCATCTCTCTGAGAATGAGCTCGACCACCTCCTCCGCCCAGTCGAGGCTCGTGCCCGCGTAAATGCCCAGATAGCCCACGTCTCGATAAGAGGACAGAAAGGAATAGACCGAGTAGACCTTGCCGCGCTTCTCGCGGATCTCCTGAAACAGCCGCGAGCTCATCCCCCCTCCCAAGATGGTGTTGAGGATATAAGCGGCATAGCGCATGGGATGGGACTGGTGGATCGCGGCGACGCCGAAACAGAGATGGACCTGCTCCAACGGCTTTGCATGCTGGAATATCCCGCTCTGGAGCCTGGGAGCGCTCGATTCTGAATTTTGAATGTTGAGTTTTGAATTTTGAATTGTGCCCAGACGCTGCTCCATTTCCTTCACCAGATAATCATGGCCGAGGTGACCGGCGGCGACGACGATCACGCGGCCCGGAAGGTAACGGGCGCGCACAAAGTTGAGAAAATCCTCACGGTGAAGATTTTGGACCGTAGCCGCCTCGCCGCAAATGGGCCGCCCCAGAGGATGGTCGGGAAAGAAATCGAGGCTGAAGAGGTCGTGCACGTAATCGTCGGGGGTGTCCTCGGCCTGGGAGATCTCCTGCAGGATAACCGATCTCTCCCGCTCGATCTCCTCGCGGTCGAAAACCGAATGGAGAAAGATATCGGTGAGGAGGTCCACGGCCAGAGGCAGGTTCTCATCCAGCACCTTGGCGTAGTAGCAGGTGTACTCCTTAGCGGTAAATGCGTTCAGAACGCCGCCGACCGAGTCCATCTCCTCGGCGATGCGGGAGGCGCTGCGCTGCTCTGTCCCTTTGAAAAAGAGATGCTCGATGAAGTGCGAGATCCCGTTCTGGTGGCGCGCTTCGTGCCGCGATCCGTTCTCCACCCAGATCCCCAGGCTGACGGACCGGGTATCCGGCATCTCTTTGGACAGGATGCGAATACCGTTGTCCAGAACGGTCTTGTTAAACATCGAAAGGAAGCTATGCTTTAGCGTTCGCTTGGGGTTGAATCTTCAGGATGGACCCTGGAAGCCCTCGAGGGCTGAGACTTTCCGGCCTCCGCAAGCGCCTCTTTGCGGCTGAGCCGGATCTTGCCCTGCTTGTCAATCTCCAGGACCTTGACCATCACCTCATCCCCTTCCTTCAACACATCGCTGACATGACGCACGCGCTCCGGAGCCAACTGCGAGATATGGACCAGGCCGTCCGTGCCCGGAAAGATCTCCACGAAGGCGCCAAAGTCCATGATCTTTCTCACGGTGCCCCGGTAGATCTTTCCGATCTCCGCCTCGGCGGTTATTCTCTGGACCATCTCCACGGCCCTGCGGCTGGCGGCCTCGTCGTTGGAGGCGATCGTGACGGTGCCGTCGTCCTCCACATCCATCTTGACGCCCGTCTCTTCGACGATCCCGCGGATGACCTTGCCTCCCGGACCGATGATCTCCCGGATCTTCTCGGGTCTGACCTTCAGCGTAATAATTCTCGGGGCATGACCGGAGAGCTCGCTGCGCGGCTCAGCGATCGTTCTCCCCATCACCTCAAGAATCCCCAGTCTCCCTTCCCGCGCTTGATAGAGCGCCTCGCGCATGACCTCACGCTTCACCCCGGCAATCTTGATATCCATCTGCAGGGCCGTGACCCCCTCGCGGCTCCCGGCGACTTTGAAATCCATGTCCCCCAGGTGATCTTCGTCTCCGAGGATATCGGAGAGGACACAGAAACGATCTCCCTCTTTGATCAGACCCATAGCGATGCCGGCGACCGGCGCGGCGATCGGGACCCCCGCGTCCATGAGGGAAAGGGAGCCGCCACACACGGTTGCCATAGAGGTGGAGCCGTTGGACTCCAGGACTTCTGAGACGATGCGAATGGTATAGGGAAAATCTTCCTCTCGGGGGAGAACGGGAACGAGCGCCCGCTCCGCCAGGGCGCCGTGGCCGATGTCCCTGCGGCTGGGGCCGCGCAGGAATTTCACCTCGCCGACGCTGAAGGGAGGGAAGTTGTAGTGCAGCATGAATTTTTTGTAGTGCTCGCCGATCAGGGCGTCGATCTTTTGCTCATCGGAGGTCGTTCCCAAGGTCGTAATGACCAAGGCCTGGGTCTCTCCCCGGGTAAAGAGGGCCGAGCCGTGCGTTCGCGGAAGGATTTCAATCTCACAGCTAATCGGGCGGACAGTTTTGAGCCCCCTGCCGTCGATTCTCCGTCCCTCCCGGACGATGAGCTGACGGAACTGGCTCTTTTTCAGTTGCTCGAAAATTGCTTTGGTCTCTTTTGCTCTCTCCGGGTATTCCAGCAAGAGCTGAGAGACGACCTCGGCTTTGACCTCGTCAAGGCGCTTGTAGCGCTCTAGCTTCTCGGGAACCGCAATGGCCTGAAGAATTTTGTCTCGGGCCATCTCTTCGACTCGCTTCATCAGCGCCTTATCGGGTTCGACTAACGGGATCGGCCGCTTGCTCTTTCCTACCGATCGCTTGATCTCCTCTTGATAGTCCAGAAGCTTCTGAATCGCCTCATGGCCAAAAAACAACGCCTCAAGGATCGCATCCTCCGGAAGCATGCGGGCCCCGCCTTCCACCATGACGATGGCATCACGGCTCCCGGAGAGGAAGATATCCACATCGCTGTCGCGCAACTGGCTCTGGGTCGGGTTGATAACCCACTCTCCTTGAACCCTGCCTACGCGCACGCCGGCAAGGGGTCCGTTAAAAGGGATATCGGAGACCTCGAGAGCTACTGAGGTCCCCAGCATGGCCACCACGTCGGGGTCGTTCTCCCTGTCCGCTGATAG
The DNA here is from genome assembly GCA_023250495.1 of Deltaproteobacteria bacterium. Lineage (GTDB taxonomy): Bacteria > Desulfobacterota > Binatia > UBA9968 > UBA9968 > JAHFAP01. Next base: position 4,630 of record JAHFAP010000052.1, read on the forward strand.
TACCGTGGCGATGATCTGCGTCTCGCACCTGAGCCCGTCGGAAAACAGCGGGCGAATCGAGCGGTCGAGGAGCCGGCAGGTGAGAATCTCTTTCTCCGAAGGTCGACCCTCGCGCTTGAAAAAACCGCCGGGGATTTTTCCGGCGGCGAAGGTCTTCTCCTGGTAGTCTACCGTCAACGGAAAGAAGTCTGTGTCGCCCTTGAGTTCCTTAGCCGCCACGGCGGTCACCAGAACCACGGTCTCGCCGTACCGAACGAGGGCCGCGCCGTCGGCCTGCTTCGCCATCCTGCCCACCTCTATGGATAGGGGACGGCCATAGTATTCAACTTCAATTTTTTTCGCCATAAATTAGATCCTTCTAGGTGAACGGGAGGGGCTTTACGGGAAAATAAGACGGGAGGGGGACTTCAGCTTGAACCACTACTTCCTGATGCCCAACCGTTGGATTAAACTTCGATATCTCTCGTATTCATTCTTCCTGAGATAGTCGAGAAGCCGCCTCCTCTGCCCTACCAGCATGAGGAGACCCCGGCGGGAGTGGTGATCCTTGACATGGATCTTGAAGTGCTCCGTGAGGTGATCGATGCGTTGACTGAGCAAGGCAACTTGAACCTCAGGTGAGCCAGTATCGGTCTGATGGAGTCTGAACTGCTCAATAACCTCTTTCCGCTGCGGCTGAGCAATCCCCATCTGTCCTCCGTTCATCATCTCTCTTTCTTCTGTGATTATTATTTTTCTACCATACTAACCTGGCCTTGTAAAGCAGCTCGGCTGGCAAAGATTTCCACGTGTGGAAGGAATTTCACCGGCCCAGCTGCTGCTCGCTTCGTGAGCCGGACGCCAAACGGTAGGCATCGACGATGACCCATACATAGAGCGCACCGGCGAGAACGCCGCCCGCAAACAGCCTGAGCCCGTTCACGCCCAGGCGCACAAGGTTTTCTCTGGCCCAACTGAGAAGGTTTTCGCCTTCTGCCAAGAGGTGTGCTTCCATCACGGTCAGGGTCTGGAGGATAAAGAAGTTGAAGAACGCGGCCACCGCCAGAATGATAAAGCCCCGATCATAACTCCCCGCGTAGGCCTGGCCCAAGCCAGGCACGAGCAGGCTCAACAGAGCCGCAAGCCAGCCCTTCTTAGCAGGTTTTGCTGCCATCATGCGATGGCCTACTATGGATGTGCTCGGACTCCTTTGTCAAGGAGAAAGCGGACGAGAAAAACGTTTTTTATCACACCGGGTTCTATGCTAGATTAGCCAAGCATGAAGGGGCATCGCGGTACGTTCTTTATCGTCCTCCTGGCCCTGTTTTTCTGCGCCGTGCCCTGTCGCTCCGCGGAAATGCTCCGCTGGATCGATGACAAAGGCGTGGTCCATTTCACCGACAGCCTGCAAAGCATCCCGCAGAAATTCCGCTCCAAAGCGACGCGGATAAAAACCAGCAGCCAGCTCCCTCCCGTGCCCATACCCGCTGACAAGGCCTCGGTCCCGTTCCAGAAAAAGGGCGAGCTTATGATCGTCCAGGCGACGCTCAATGAAAAGGCGGCGGCAAAGTTCGTCGTCGATACAGGCGCAAGCTACACGACAATCTCGCGGGCAACCGCCAAGGAGCTAGAGATCGATCTCGAAAGCAACCCTTCGTTGATCCCTCTCCAGACCGCCAATGGCATCATCCAGGCGCCGCTGGTCAGCGTTCATTCGATAGAGGTCGGAGGGCTCGGGCTCAAAGACCTCACCGTGGCGGTTCACGACGTCTTCCCTGACCCCGCCATCGCCGGCCTCCTTGGGCTCAATTTCCTAAGCCAATTCCGCCTCGATATCGACAGCAAAGCCGGCGTCCTGCGCCTGGAGAAAAAATAATTCGCCTTGCGGGTGCTATCTTCGCGATCCGGGAAGCTCCCTGATGGAGCTCCGGCTGCCAACGAGCTGTCTGATTTCTGCGAGGTATCTTTTGATGTCGGTGATCAGGCGCGGCCGGTTGGAAATGAGAGGGAGCAGGGCATAATTAAGGTAGTCTCCCTTGAGCACGTGGCACTCTTTGCAGCAGGCGACGATATTTTCGGGAGCGTCCTGGCCCCCTTTCAATAGAGGCACTAGATAATCCCTGACTTTCGAGTCGAATCTGCCACCGAAAAAAGAGAGCCGGCGGCCGCAGTAGGCGCAGACCTTAGCGGCGATGAAAGACTTGGCGCAGAAAGACTTAACCTCTCCCATCCCACCCAGCCCTGGAGCAAACTACCAAGGGTCGCGTCACGAGCAGCCACTCACGGCGCCGCAGTTCAAGCACTTGTAGCAGGCCCCGCTTCGAATCATGATCGCGCCGCAGTCCGGGCACGGCGGGGCATCCTGCTGGTATAGGCTGGTTATGCTGCTGATCGTCCCCACCGGCGCTCCGCCGCGCGGGCCCGCCGTGGCGAGCTGCACGACCTTTTTGTTGGCGCTGTCGTCTTCCTCGCTCTTTTCCTTAACGACCCCGACTTCCTGCTGCGCTTCCCCGTCGAGGAACTTTGTCGCCAGCCAACGAAAGATGTAGTCCATGATGGACTTTGCGATGGGGATGTTTGGATTTTTGGTGAAGCCCGACGGCTCAAAGCGCATGTGGCTGAACTTGTCGACCAGAACCCTCAAAGGCACCCCGTACTGCAGGGCCATGGAAATCGCAGTCGCAAACGAGTCCATCAAGCCTGATATCGTCGAGCCCTCCTTCGACATGGTGATGAAGATCTCCCCTGGCTGGCCGTCCTCGTACATCCCCACTGTGATGTAACCCTCGTGGCCGGCGATATCGAACTTGTGAGTGATCGACTTGCGCTCATCGGAAAGCTTGCGCCTGAACGGACGAGACTCTTTGGCTTCCGCCTTCGACGCCTTGGTCTCCTCTTTCGAAGTGTTGAGAGGCTGCGTCCGCTTCGAGCCGTCCCGGTAGATCGCCACGGCCTTGATTCCCAGCTTCCAAGCTTCGATATAGGCCTGCACGATCTCCTCTACAGTTACGTCGCTGGGCATATTGATGGTCTTCGAGAGCGCCCCGGAAATGAACGGCTGGACCGCGCCCATCATCTTCAAATGGCCGAGGTGGTGGATCGAGCGGCTCCCGTTCGCCGGCTTAAAGGCGCAGTCGAAGACCAGCAGGTCTTCATCTTTCAGGTGCGGCGCTCCTTCGATGGTCTCGTGCTCGTCTATGTACTCCACGATCTCCTGGATCTGCTTTACGTCGTACCCCAGCCGTTTGAGGGCGCGCGGCACCGTGTTGTTAACGATCTTGAGCAGGCCCCCGCCGACCAGCTTCTTATACTTTACCAGGGCGATATCCGGCTCGACGCCGGTGGTATCGCAGTCCATCATAAAGGCGATGGTCCCGGTCGGCGCGAGCACGGAAATCTGGGAATTTTTCACTCCGTAGCCCTCCGCCTCCTGGCAGACCCGATCCCAGACCTCGCGGGCCGCGGCAAGGAGATCCAATGGCACATGAGACGGCGAGATCTTATAGGCATGGGAACGGTGTTTGTTCAGCACCCGAAGCATCGGCTGCCGGTTAGCGGCATAGCCGGCGAAGGGCTCCAAGTTCTTGGCGGCGCGGGCGGACTGTAGATAGCCCTCACCGGACATCAAGGCCGTCACCGCAGCGGCGTAGGCCCGACCCGCGTCAGAGTCATAAGGAAGGCCCAAGGACATGAGCAGCGCGCCAAGATTGGCATAACCCAGCCCCAGCTCGCGGAAGGCATGGGCGTTCGCGGTGATCTCGGACGTAGGATACGAGGCATTGTCGACCAGGATGTCCTGAGCCAGGATGATGATATCCACGGTGCGGCGGAATGCCTCGACGTCGAAGACGCCATCGTCGCGCAGGAACTTTAGCAGGTTGAGCGACGCCAGGTTGCAGGCAGAATTGTCCAGATGCATGTACTCGGAGCATGGGTTGGAAGCGTTGATCCGGCCGGTGTTGGAGCAGGTGTGCCAGTCATTGATGGTCGAGTCGAACTGCATCCCTGGATCGCCGCAAAGGTAGGTCCCCTCGGCAATCATGCGGAGCAGGTCCCGGGCCTTGTAGGTCTCGCACACCTCGCCGCTCTTGACGTAGCGCGTCTTCCACTCCCGGTCTTCCAGCACGGCCTGCATAAATTCGTCCGATACGCGGACCGAGTTGTTGGCGTTCTGAAAAAAGACGCTGCCGTAGGCCGGACCGTCCAGGCTGGAGTCGTACCCAGCCTCTATGAGGGCCCAGGCCTTCTTCTCTTCCTCGACCTTACACTTAATGAACTCCTCGATATCCGGGTGGTCCACGTCGAGAATCACCATCTTAGCCGCCCGCCGGGTCTTTCCTCCGGACTTGATCACGCCCGCTGAGGCGTCCGCGGCCTTCATGAAAGAGACCGGACCGGAGGCGGTCCCGCCGCCAGCCAGCTGCTCCTTGGCCGAGCGGATCCTGGAGAGGTTCACGCCTGAGCCTGAGCCGCCTTTGAAGATGATTCCCTCCTTGCGGTACCAGTCAAGAATAGATTCCATGGTGTCGTCGACTGAGAGAATGAAGCAGGCGGAGCACTGGGGTTTTTCCTCGATGCCGCAGTTGAACCAAACCGGGCTATTGAAGCAGGCCTTTTGATGGAGCAGTATGTGGGTGAGCTCGTCGAAGAAGATCTGAGCGTCATCCTCGCTGGCAAAATAGCCGTCGGCTCTGCCCCATGCGGTCACGGTGTTGACCACCCGGCCGATGAGCTGCCTGACGCTGTGCTCCCGCTGCAGGCTGCCTAACGGGCCGCGGAAATATTTGGAGACCACCACATTGGTGGCCATCTGGGACCAGGACTTAGGGATCTCCACGTTGGCCTGCTCAAAAACGACCTTGCCTCTTTCATTGAGTATGGTCGCCGCACGGGCCTCCCATTCGACTTCATCATAAGGGCTGACCCCCGCGCGAGTGAAATAACGCTCCAGCGTAAGCCCGGTCTTGATCTCGGAGCCTGTCTGAGCAACCTTTTCCCCTGCCTGTTGCGGCGCCGCTTTTGCCATCTATCCCAGCCTCCTTTCTCGAAGCCCCCCTCCTAGCTGTTGTGGGACTCCTTTCCGCGCTACCCCATATATTGTTATACTGCCTTTATGAAGGTTTTATGAAAAATTGTCAAGAAAAAATTTTTCTTCGCTCTCTCCCCAAGGAAGCGGGCGCTATGAGTGGCGGCTGCAAAGATGGCCTGTAGAGTCTGGCTCGTACTTTTGATAGACATCAGGGTGAGCCGAGAAGATGGAGAAGCGCGACCCGCAAATAGAAAAGCTGGGAGAGATCCTGGACAAATCTCTCAAGCGGCTGGACCCTTCCGGCAGGCTGGTAGAATACGGAGTGTGGCCGATATGGAATGAAACGGTTGGCCCCATGATCGCCCGCAATGCCCAGCCGGAAAAGATTCGCCACGGGACGCTTTTTGTGAGGGTCTCAAGCCCGGTGTGGATGCAACAGCTCCAGTACATGAAAGAGGCGATCGCGGAAAAGCTCAATCATGGACTCGGCAGGGAAATTGTTAAAAACGTCTTTTTCTTCGTCGGCAAAGTAGAGGCAGAAGTCGCTGGACAAGAAGCCACCAAGCTGGAGTCCCCTGCCCCCTCCGGGTCTCAACCTAAGCTCGATGAAGAGACGCTGCGCCCGATCAAGGACCCGGAAATCCGCCGCGCGTTGAGAAGACTCTTCGTCGCCCACTCCCGCAAGGGAAAGAATTAGCAACTCAAGGAAGGCCGCCCCGCCAAAACGGCGCTCATCTCAGAAGTATATTTTCTCTCTTTGGTGTAGACGATGAGGGCAGGCATGATCTTGAGCTCGCTGCTGGCCCCCTTGACCCCCTCCGCCAAGACAAGAGCCGCGCCACTCCCTTCAAACGAATGGACCAGTCTCACGCGCTTGGGCTCCAGCTCTTCTTCACGCATCGCCTGAAGCAGATCGACCATTCGCGTGGCCGGGTAAACCAGGGCTATTTTGCCACCGCTGCGCAGCAGGTAGGCGGCTGCGCGGAGAAAGTCCCGGAGCCGGGCTTTAATCTCGTGGCGCGCCACGCGCTTTTCCGGATCCGGGTTGATCCTGCCGCTGGTGACGCCGCGGTAGGGAGGATTGCAGACGGCGACGTCAAAACTGCCCGCAGGAAAGAATTGTTCGATCTCGCGCACATCTCCCTGGACGATCGAAACGCGGTGACCCAGGCGGTTGAGCGCCGCGCTCCTCACCGCCCTGCGCGCCATCTCCTCTTGAATCTCCAGACCGGCAACCTTTAGCGATGGGTAGCGTGAGGCGAGAATGAGCGCGACCACTCCATTTCCGGTCCCCAGATCGACAACCCGTTCTCCTCCGCGAGCAGTCGCGAAGTGAGCCAGCAGCAGCGCGTCAATCGAGAAGCGGTATCCCTTCTTGCTTTGGATTATGGAAAGCCTGTCCCGAAAGAGCGCGTCTAGCGTCTCGCGTCGCGCTGGCGCCAAGATTTGTTTCGCCATACTCTTGCAAATTGTCCCGCTTTTTTATATTAGCGTGATGCTACAAGCCCTCTTCACAACACAGACATGCTTTTCCTTGTGGGTCAAATCGGCCGGTTCAGCCTCCGTCAGCTTTCCGACATGGGAAGGATGTTTTTTTTCCTCCTTTCCGCCTTGGTCCTGGCGTTCCGCCCGCCGGCCAAAATCCGCCTCATTATCTATCATATCAAAACCATCGGGGTTGATTCTCTCTCGGTCGTGCTCCTCTCCGGTTTCTTTACCGGAATGGTTATGGGCTTCCAAGGCTATTATAGCTTGAGAAAGTTTAACGCCGAAAGCTGGCTCGGCTCGGCCGCAGCCCTGGGCCTGTTGCGCGAGCTAGGCCCGGTGCTGTCGGCCTTTATGGTCACGGGAAGGACAGGCTCGGCCATGGCTGCGGAACTCGGCACCATGAGGGCCACGGAACAGATCGATGCGCTCTACTCTATGGCCATCAACCCGATCAAGTATCTGGTCTCGCCGCGCATCATCGCCAGCTTAATCGCCATGCCCTTGCTCACCGCTATCTTTGACGTCGTGGGGATATATGGCGCCTACCTAATCGGGGTCGGCTTGCTCGGGGTGAGCTCCGGAAGCTATTTCTCAGGCATGGAAAGCAGCGTGGTCTTCCATGATGTTTATAGCGGATTCATGAAGTCCGTGAGTTTTGGGCTGATTATTACGTGGGTTTGCTGCTATAAGGGATTTCATGCGCCACCTATGGCCACCGGGGTGAGCCAGGCGACGACCGAGTCCGTGGTGCTTTCCTTTGTCTTCATACTTGTTTGGGATTATTTCTTAACTTCGATTATGCTGTGATGAAACTACTGATTCGGGTGGCTGACTTGCACAAGGGCTTTGGGGGCCAACAAGTGCTTAAAGGCGTGAACTTGGATTTCGTCGCGGGCAAGATCACCACGATAGTGGGAACAAGCGGTTGTGGCAAGACCGTGCTACTGAAACATCTGAATGCCCTTCTCCTGCCCGACCGGGGCGAGGTCTTCGTGGATGGCGTGGACATCACCAAACTGGGCCAAAAAGAGTTATACGAAATCCGCAGCCGATTCGGCGTCCTTTTCCAGGGGGCCGCGCTGCTCGATTCCATGCCGGTTTTCGACAACGTCGCTTTCCCTCTAAGGGAAAAAACCAGGACGAGCGAGGATAAAATTCGCCAAAAGGTTGAGGAGCGTCTAGAACAGGTGGGGCTTGAGGGAATGGGACATAAATACCCCGCGGAATTGAGTGGCGGGATGAGAAAGCGGGCCGGGCTGGCCCGGGCGTTG
>JAHFAP010000052.1:12496-14777 GCA_023250495.1 Deltaproteobacteria bacterium
TCAAGCTTCAGGAGGACGCGATCGCGTCGGTGCGGTCGCGGGGCCTGATCGGCGACAAATTCGTCCTACTCAGTCCGGGAGCCTCGGACAAACTGCTCAGCCAAGGAGGCAGAATCCGCGAGACCGAATCGCCGCCAGACATTACCGAACTGATCGGCAAATACGTGGGAGGAGATCTGACATCGAAAGGTGAGAAAAAATGAGCCAGAAACGTACGTCAACCGCTGCGGTGTTTGTACTCCTGTTTTTCTACCTCGTGTTTCCATTTCCAGTAAACGCCGGAGCGCCTACCGATCAGGTCCGCGGCACCGTGGACAACGTCCTGGGGATCCTTAAGAATCCCAGCCTCAAGTCGGACTCCAGGAAAAGAGAACGCCGTGACCAACTGCGGCGGGCCATTTTCTCCCGGTTTGATTTTACCGAGATGGCCAAACGCTCTCTGGGAAGCTACTGGCGCAAACTGAGCCCAAAGGAGCAGGATGACTTTGCGCGACTGTTTACGGATTTGCTCGAGCGCGCCTACATCGACCAGATAGAATCCTACGATGACGAGAAATTCGTCTATTCAAAGGAGACGATCGACCAGGATTATGCCGAAGTGCAGAGCCGGATTGTAACCCGCAAGGGAGACGAGTTCTCCCTCAATTACCGGGTTCACCTCGCGGGCTCGCAGTGGAAGGTTTACGACCTCGTGGTGGAGAACATCAGCCTGGTCAACAACTATCGCGCCCAGTTCAACCGAATCATTGCGAACTCATCGTACGAAGAGCTCGTCCGCAGGATGAAGGACAAGCAGATTGAGTCGCCGATCGACAAGAAGTAAATAGTGTCGGTCTTTCCCTCGGGTCTTGGCATGCTTGCCGCGCTGCTCAATGTCCCCAAACCCATAGAAGAAAACCCTCTCGAGCTGACCCGCCTCCCGGAGCCGCTGCCAGGGGCCCGGGAAGTCCGCATCCGCGTCCGCGCTTGCGGGATTTGCCACACAGATTTGCATACGGTCGAAGGCGACATCCCGCTGCCGAAATTGCCGCTGGTCCCCGGTCACCAAGTTGTCGGCGTGGTGGAGGCGCGCGGGCGTGACGCCAAACGCTTCAAGGAGGGCGATCGCATCGGCATAGCCTGGCTCCGCCGCGCCTGCGGAAGCTGCGTCTATTGCAACAAGGGCGACGAGAACCTGTGTGAGCGGGCCGAGTTTACGGGCTTGCACGCGCATGGAGGCTATGCCGAATTCGCCACCGCCGATGAGGCGTTCGCCTACCATCTCCCAAGCGGCTTTTCCGATTGCCAGGCGGCGCCGCTGCTCTGTGCGGGCGTGATCGGCTACCGCGCGCTCAAGCTCAGTGATATTCGCCGTGGCGAGCGGCTCGGGCTGTTCGGCTTCGGCGCTTCAGCGCACATCGTCATCCAGGTAGCGCGCCATTGGAATTGCGAGGTGTATGTGTTCACGCGCAGCCTAGAGCATCAGAGACTCGCCCAAAGCCTGGGCGCCGCCTGGGTAGGCCGCGCCGAAGAGACGCCTCCTGAAAAAGTTCAAGCCGCAATCATTTTTGCGCCCGCCGGAAGGCTCGTCCTCGATGCGCTGCGCGTGCTGGACAGAGGCGGGACAGTGGCCTTGGCGGGAATCACGATGACGCCGATTCCCGAAATCGATTATCCCAGTTTATTGTATCACGAGCGCAAGGTGCGCAGCGTCGCCAATGCCACCCGCCGCGACGCCGAGGAGCTGCTCGCGCTCGCCGCGGAGATCCCGCTACGGACTGAGGTGGAAATCTTTCCGCTCGCGCAAATCAACCAAGCTCTGCAGAAGCTAAAGCAGGGGCAGATCCAAGGCGCGGGCGTCGTGGCTATGGCAACGACGGCCTGCTGAGGAGAGCCCCAGCTGACTCCGACTCAGAGCAAAGATCATGAACCCAAATCCTTATGATGTGACGGTGATCGGCGGTGGCATCGTGGGCCTCGCTACCGCTATGAAAATGGCCGAGAGGTTTCCGAAACTGCGTTTGCTCGTGTTGGAGAAAGAGCCGCAGATCGCCCGGCACCAAACCGGCCATAACAGCGGCGTGATCCACGGCGGAATCTACTACAAGCCGGGATCTCTGAAAGCGGAAACTTGCGTGACTGGACGCCGGGCTCTCCTGGACTTCTGCGACAGGAACGGCATCACCTACGAGCTCTGCGGCAAAGTCATTGTCGCCACCGATGAAGAGGAGATCCCGCGACTGGAGGAATTATTCAAGCGAGGAGTGGCAAATGGAGTCCCTGGCTTGGAGATGATCGGTCC
>JAHFAP010000230.1 GCA_023250495.1 Deltaproteobacteria bacterium
AGCCTCGACACTGCCAGGCTGGTCGTCCCACTTGACGAAGTCGCGCACTAAGTTCCCCTGCACCAAGGCCGTGTGCACCCAGTCGATCCAGGGACGGCGCTGCGCCGTGTCCATCGGCCCGGTCCCTCCCATCACGATCACAGGCAGACGGTCGCACCAGGCATTGTAGATCGCCATGGCGGCATGCTGCAGACCCACGATATTATGCACCGCCGAGGCCATCGGCTTCCCTTTGGCCCGGGCGTAACCGTGCGCCAGAGCCACGGTCATCTCTTCGTGGGGACAGAGGATCATCTCGGGCATCTGGTTGCCGCCGTAATTCACCAGGGAATCATGCAGTCCGCGAAACGTCGCGCCGGGGTTCACAGCGATATACTCGATCTCAAAGGCCTTGAGCATATCGACGATCACGTCTGATCCATACTGGGGCCGGGGCTTCTCGGCCATTCTCGCTGCCTTGCTCATAAAATAATTCCTTTCGCGATGGTGCGCATCTTCGCGCGGCAATATACTTTAACAAGTAATCCGTGACAACTGTACGGCTGCTATTTGGGAGAGTGCGCCGCCGGATTTGAAATTCAAAAGGCCCGACTCATCTTTCCGAGCATCTTGAGCGCGTTCAGAGACGGCGCGAAAAACGTCGCCCCCGACACCGCCTGGGTGTAGTCCATCAGGTGATCATGCAGTCCGTCATCGCTTGTCCCCATCATCCGGCTGAGCATCTTTTCGGGGATGTCCGGGCTTTTGCTATACGCGATAAAGAACAGCCCGGACTCTGATACCGTTCCATAGGGAAAGCTGTGACGGACGATTTGCAGCTCCTCGCCGTTCTCCTCGATGACGACGCGGCTGATATGGGCCGTAGGCGGTTTGGCCCTGTCTGAAAGCTCCTTGCTATCCGGCTTGCGCCGGCCGATCACCTTTTCTTGTTCCTTCTGAGGGATGGAAGCCCAGTGCTTTAGATTGTGGACATACCGCTGGGTGAAGACGTAACTGCCGCCGGCAAAGTCCGGATCTTCGTCACTGATCAACGCGGCCGGCGCCCGCTCGCTCCCCTTGGGATTCTCCGTCCCGTCGATGAAACCCGTAAGGTCGCGAGAGTCGAGATAGCGAAAGCCATGCACCTCGTCCATCACCTCAACCGTCCCGCCGAGAAGGTTCCTGGTGCGCACAGCCAGTTCGAAGTTGAGGTCGTGGCGCCTAGAGATGATGTGAAAGAGCAGGTCTCCGCCCGTGCTTGGGGCGCTTCTCCCGCTCGCTTCGATCGCTTTGAAGGGCCGCAGGCTGGCCGGTCTCCTGCCGGGAGAGACGACGTCCCAAAATTCAGAGCCGAAGCCGACTGTGCAGAGGAGTTTCGCCCGCCGATCGCTGGCTCCGACTTTTTTCACCAGCGTCGGGACTTGCGCGGCCACCTTGGCTACTGCCGGGCCGTTTACAGCCGGTTCATGAACACGCAGGATAAGAAACAGAGCGCACGGACTCGGCGCGGGAATAATGCCGGGTTGCGGTTGTGCCATGGGGAAGTCCTTTCTTGGCCAAATAGACAAAGCAGTACACTACGTTCACCGCGGCCATGATTCAAGGGCTTCGCTTGCCTATGGCTTTTTCCGCTTGACGCTCCTTCTAGATTTGCATATTTTTATCCGGTCACGCGGCGCGGGTTGGGGTTCGGGCAGTTGATCCGGTCACATCCTCGCGCTGAGTGGACGAGCTTAAGAAGAGCGGCTTCGTGAATCAACTCTACGGACGGCGGTAGCCAGTGGCTTGGTTTTGTTGCGCCGTCTTACACGAAGCACGATGAGGAGGGAAAATGCTGGACTTTCTGAGACCGACCCACCCGTTTGGGTTTCACGTTCTCAGGCTTGCCGCCGAGGCGCAGCAGGGCGGCGGCGATCTGTTTGATATCGCCCGGCTGTGCCACGGCCTTCAACCAGACGACAGAGAAGGTTGGGAGCGCGCCTGGTTGGAGCTGGCGGAAGCGACAGAGGCGAACGGAAGGCGGGCGCTCGCCGCGGGCCACAAAGAGACCGCCATGCGGAATTTTTTCCATGCCAACCAGTATTACCGAATGTCGGACGCGCTCCTCACCGGCGTGGAGATGGCCAAGAAGAGCCAACGCTTCCTCAAGGCGCAAGAGAACTTCCGCGCCGCGGCCCGGTTGCACTCGCCGCCCATCGAGGTAATCACCGTCCGCTGCGGCAGCGAGAAGTACGACGGCTATTTCTGCCACCCGGTGAACCCCAAGTCCGGTCCCTGGCCGGCGCTCTTCTTCATCGGCGGGGCCGACGCATACGCGGAAGAGATCTACTTCGGCGGCCGGCTGATGGTCGAGCGCGGCTGGGCGGTGTTGCTGGTGGATACGCCCGGACGGGGATCGTCGCACTACGTCAAGAATATTCCCACGCGCCACGACTACGAGGTTCCGGCCAAGGCCTGCATCGACTATCTCGTCTCTCGTCCTGAGGTCGACTCGAAGAGGATTGCCGTCGTCGGGATCAGCATGGCGGGATACTATGCGCCGCGCGCCGCGGCCTTCGACTCGCGGATCAAGGCGCTGGTCTGCTGGTCCGGCTGCTACAGCGTGCTGAACGATCTCTATCTTTTCTGCCAGCACCTTCAGCCGACCCTGCAGCGCATCCTCGGCGGGGTCACGGACGCTGAGGCGCGCGAGCGGCTCAAGTTGTTTACCATGGAAGGCGCGGCGCGAAAAATCACCTGCCCGACGTTGATCACGCACGGTTCTGAAGACCGGCTGATGAGCGTCGAGGGCGCCAAGCGCCTGTTCGCGGAGCTTGGGAGTGCCGACAAGAGCTTAAAGATCTACGACGACCCGAGTGGCGGCGGCACGATTCACTGCAGCCACGATTATTGGGCGCACAACCTGCCCTTCATGCTGGATTGGCTGGAGGAGCGGCTGTGATGAATTGGCCGCGGCGAAAGACCGCTGGAACTTTTCAAAATAGGAGGAGACGCAAGATGAAAGCCAAGATGGGAATGTCGTTCGCTGCCGCGCTCTTCACGTTGGTCTTTTTGAATTCATTCTCTTCGGCTCAGCCGTTCAAAGTGGCGGTCGGCTACAGCGGCATCAGCGCTGACCAGCTCGTGATCTGGGTCGCCAAGGATGCCGGCATCTTCGCCAAAAACAATCTCGACGTCCAGCCCGTCTACTTCACCGGCGGAACCACTTCGGTGATGGCGATGGTCTCGGGAGATGCGCCGATGGTCCAGGCGTCCGGCCCTGGAATCGTCAGCGCCGGTCTGGCAGGGTCGGAGCCGGTCTATGTCGCGGGCGGCATCGTCACTCTGGACTACTGGCTGATGACTCTGCCCGAGATAAAAACTCCTGAGCAGCTCAGAGGCGGCTCTGTCGCCATCGCCCGCTTCGGCGGCGCCGCGGATTTTGTCGCGCGCTTTGCGCTCGCCAGGCTCGGTCTCAACCCGCTCAAGGACGTGACGATCGTTCAGACCGGCAGCACGCCTGAGCGTCTGGCGGCTCTGGAGAGCCGCCGGGTCCAGGCCACTGTGCTGGTTCCCCCTACGACCTTCATCGCGCAAAAAAGAGGATTCTATCTCATGGGCGATGTCGCCGCTTTAGGGCTGGCCTATCAGCATCAGGGAGGAGCGACGACGCGGAGATTCATTCGTGAGCATCCCGAGGCCGTGAGAAATTTCGTCAAATCCTATATCGAAGCGGTCCACCGCACGAAGACGGACCGGCAAGGAGCGATAAAAACATTGGCCAAGTATCTCCACCTGGAAGACAAAGAGTTGCTCGAAAAAACCTACGATCGCTCCATCGCCGATGATAAGTTGCCGCCGAAACAATATCCGACCTTGGAAGGGCTCAAGACGATCCTCGACCAACTCGGCCAGAAAGATCCGAAAGCGCGAGCGGCGAAGCCGCAGGATTTTGTCGACGCGCGCTTCATCGAGGAATTTGATAAAAGCGGATTCATCGATAACCTGTACGGTCAGAAGAAACGCTAGAAGTGACGGGAGGTAAAATGGCTGAATTTTTACGATACGAGCGGGACGGCGATGTCGGCATAATCACGCTCAACCGGCCCGAGATCGGCAACCGCGTGAGCGATCCCATGGCAGATCAGTTGGCGGAGATGATCGACGCCGCCGCGAAAGAGTCCCGGCTAATTCTATTCAAAGCGGCAGGCGAAGAGTTTTGCCTGGGGCGCGAGGCGATGGGCCAGCGTGGGCCCGCGCTTGAAGCGTATGACGTTCGCGGGAGAGGCGAGGTGATCTTTAATTGCTACGACGCCTTCCGGCGCTCGAAGGCGCCGGTCATCGGCGTGGTCCAGGGAAAAGCGGTCGGCTTCGGCTGTGCCCTGGCCGCGCTTTGCGACATCACCATCGCGAGCGAGAAGGCCCGGTTTCAACTGCCGGAGATGTCGCACAACATCATGCCGACCATCGCGATGTCGGCGCTGATCGACCGCGTGGCGCTGAAGGCGCTCATGTATCTGGTTTACTCGACGGAGGAGATCGACGCGCGCCAGGCGCTTTCCATCGGCCTGGTCAGCAGCGTGGCGCCGGCGAACAAGCTCGATTCTGCAGTCAGTCAACTGGTCGACAAACTGAAAAAGTGCCCGCTGCCGGCTCTCATGGCGGTCAAGGAGTACGCCAGGTTCGCATATGGCATGGATACCCAGGCGGCGAACGACTTTGCCAAGAACCTGCACGCGACGATCAACAGCTCCTCGGCGATGCGCAAGTAGAGCATCCGCGACGCTGGAGCTGCGGATTCGCCTCGCCATTTAAAAATCAAAGGCCCATCCGCCACAGGGATAGGCGGACGGGCCTTTGCATTCGTCGTAGGTGAGGGAGAAGCGAGATCGAGTTTCTACTGGCTCTGCCCGAAGAGACTTCTCATTTCAGCGCGTAGGGCCTGCACCTGCTGCCTGAGTTGAGCCGCTTTCGCCAGTTGGTCCGGCGTCAGCACCCCGCGGATCTCCAGCATGGCCTTGCGACCTTCCTGTGCAAGCTGGTTCCGCAGATCAGAGATCTGCTGCGCTTGGGGCGCTATGTC
>JAHFAP010000231.1 GCA_023250495.1 Deltaproteobacteria bacterium
CGGCCCAGCACCAGCTCGAATATTTTTTTCGCCTCCGGGCTCATGTTCGGAGGCAGAACCAGCGGCAAAGATTCTTGCCCCGCTGTGGCGCGGCCCACGAGCTGCGGGGCGATCTCTTCGATGATGTCTTCGACTCGCTCCACAAGTTTGGCTCCCTGTCGGATGAGCTGGTGCGTGCCGCGACTGCGGCTCGCCCCGGCCTCGCCGGGAACCGCGAAGACCTCCCGCCCCTGCTCCAACGCCAGCGCCGCCGTGATCAGGGAGCCACTCTTCTCCGTCGCCTCGACCACCACGACCCCGAGCGCGAGCCCGCTGATCAGGCGATTGCGCGCGGGAAAATGAAACGAGATAGGAGACGTCCCTATCGGCAACTCGGAAATCACCGCGCCCTGCTGGCAGATTCTCTGATAAAGCCCCTCGTGCTCCGGCGGATAGACTACGTCGACTCCCGAACCCAAAACCGCCACGGTTCTGCCGCCGACGCTCAGCGCCGCCTCATGGGCCGCCGCGTCGATCCCTCGGGCCATGCCGCTCACCACCGTAAAACCCAAAGAGGTCAGACCCTGGCAGAGCTCGCGCGTGACGCGCAATCCGTATTCGCTGGCGCTGCGCGATCCCACCACGGCCACGGCCCGCTCATCATCGTCTCGAAGCTGCCCCTTGGCGTAGAGAAACGGCGGCGGATCAGGAATCATCCTGAGACGCGCCGGATAGCTTCGGCTCGCGTAAGGAAGAATGCTTGCTGCCGCCCTGGCGGTCCGTTCGATCTCCCTCCCGACTTCGTCCCACTCCGAGAAACTGAGAAGTCCTTCGATCGCGCCTCGATCCAAACCCGGGACTTGGGCCAATGTCGGTTCAGGCGCAGAGAGAGCGCGGCTGGGGTCGCCAAAAAAGTCGGCCAGCTTCTTGAAGCTCACGCAACCCAGACCGCTAACGCGCGCCAGCGCGAGCCAAGGGGCATATTCGCTTTCGCGCGCCGGAGACGACTGATGAGCCGCAATATTTTCTGAGGGCTGAGCCATATTATTCATCAACACCGCCACACAACCATCGGTGCTCAGGCTGTGAAGCACAATTTTATAATTATATTTGAAAAAGACTGCAAACTCCAGCGGATGGTTAGTGAGGGCGATCCTGTCTTGTCAACCAGGTATCGGACCTGATTTCGTCTCCAGCTCAAGCAACCGTCTTTTCCAACTCCGGCCGAGAGCAAACCCTCCGATCGATCCGTCGCTGCGCACGACGCGATGGCAGGGAATGATAATAGGAATTGGGTTTCTTGCCAGCGCATTGCCCACCGCGCGCGAAGCTCGGGGTTTGCCCAACTTGTTCGCGATCCAACGATAGCTCCTGATTTCGCCATAAGGAATCCGCGCCGTAATCTTCAACACGGCGCGGGTGAAGGGGGGCAGGCCGTCAAGGTCACAGGGCGCGGAGAACGAACGCAGCCTGCCGGCAAAGTACGCGCTCAACTCCCTGTGAGCAATGCCCTGCCAGCGCTGCTCGCCAGCTCCACGAGAGTTAGGCCGGCGTCGATCCTTTGTGCTTGCGAGCCTCACCGCTTTGATGCCAATCTCAGAACTTTCGACCAAAAATTTGTTGCTCATCTTCTCCTCCTTTGAGCTCTTGATCCCTTCAACCCTTTAACCCTTAAACCCTTCTTCTCTTCTTCCGCGAATGACCAGCCGTATCGGCGACCCTTCCAATCCCACCGCCTGGCGCAACTGGTGAACCAGGTAACGTTCGTAGCTGGCGGCGATTCCCTTGGGCGAGTTGAGGAAAAGCACGAAAGTCGGCGGGCGCGAAGCGATCTGCGTTGCGTAAAAGAACTTGACCTGTTTGCCTTGCGCGAGGGGCGGCGAGTTGCGGGCGAAGATGTCGCGCAGCGCCTGATTCAGCGCCGAGGTCTGAATCCGACGCTGAAAGGACGCTGCCACAGTTTTTACCGCCCCCATCATCTTATTTACGCCGTGTCCGGTAGCGGCGGAGATGAACGCCAGCGGGGCAAAATCAACAAACGAAAGTTTCCGATAAAGCTGTTGGCTGTAGGTCCGAGCGTCCCTGCAATCCGGCGCCATGAGATCCCATTTGTTCACGGCCAAGATCAATCCCTTTCCCCGCTGGCAGGCGTACGCCAGGATCTGCGCGTCCTGGCTCGTCACTCCCTCCGGGCCGTCGAGAAGATAGATCACCAGATCCCCGCGCTCCACGGAACCGAGGGAGCGGATGACGCTGTAGCGTTCGATCCGGTCGGCGATCCGCGCCTTGCGGCGGATTCCCGCGGTGTCGGTCAGAGTGTACGGCTCGCCGGCAAAAGTGAAAGGGCTGTCGAGGGCATCGCGCGTGGTGCCGGGCGCGGCATCGACCACGGAGCGCTCATAGCCCAAAAGATGATTGGCCAGGGTGGATTTCCCGACATTGGGGCGGCCCACGACCGCGAGAGCGAGCGGCCTGGCCTCGGCCTCATGATCTTCATCCGTTTCCGCTCCTTCACCCTTCGGTTCCTCCGGCAAGGCGGCCACGACACGGCCCATGAGGTCTGAGAGTCCCAACCCGTGCTCGGACGAAAGAGGAAAGATTTCGCTCAGGCCCAGAGCGTAGAATTCGTAGAGGCCGCTCTCTTTGGCCTGCGTGTCGAGCTTGTTGACGGCGAAAAACGCCGGCTTCGTGATCTTGCGGAGAAGATTCACGGCTTCCCGATCCAGCGGATGGAGGCCGCTCTTGCCGTCGAAAAGAAACAGAATCACGTCCGCCTCTTCGATCGCCAGCCTGGTCTGTTCTTGAACCTGTCTCTTGAGTGCCGTCACCGCGTCGGGCTCGAAGCCGCCGGTGTCGATCACCAGAAATCTTCGACCGTCCCACTCCGCCTCGCCGTAATTGCGGTCGCGCGTCACCCCCGGGAGATCATCCACGATCGCCTTCCTCTGGCCGGCGAGACGGTTGAAGAGAGTGGACTTGCCGACGTTGGGCCTCCCGACAAGCGCCAGGAGCGGCAGGCGATGTCGAGGCTCAGTGTTCCAGCTGGCGATTTCGATTGCCCGACTCATCCTACAGCCCCAACTCTGTCAACGCGTTCGGATCCTGGGTCCATCCCCGGTCGACGCGGATAAATAGCTCGAGAAAAATTTTGCACCCGAGCAGCGCCTCCAGCTCTTCCCGCGCCTGCGTGCCGATCTCCTTGAGCATGGCCCCTTTTTTCCCGATGAGGATCGGCTTGTGGGACTCGCGATCCGTGTGGATCGTGGCCGTGATCACGACGAGATTCTTTTCCTCTTTCTCCGTGAATTCGTCGATGCTGACCGCGGTCCCGTACGGAATCTCCTCGCGCGTTCGGAGAAAAATCTTCTCCCGGATGATCTCGGCCGCGAGGAAGCGCTCGGTTTGATCGGTCACCTCTCCCTCGGGATAGTAGCGCGGCCCTTCCGGCAGCAGCTTCTCGATCCGGTCCAAGACTAGAGGAAGATTTTCTCCTTTGAGGGCGCTGATCGGTATGATCTCCCGCTCGGGCAGCAGGACTGAACACTGCGCCATCAAAGGCAGCAGCTTTCCCTTGGACACGAGATCGATCTTGTTGAGCAGCACGAGCGTCGTCGCCCGTGAATCCCTGAGCGTCGCCGCAACGTCATTGTCCTCCTTGCGAATTCCTTCGCGGACATCGACCAGCCAAAGGACTCCGTCCACTTCGCGCAAGCTCTTCATGGCGACCTCGACCATGCGCCGGTTTATCAATGAGTGGGCGCGGTGAATCCCCGGGGTATCGAGAAAAACCACCTGAGAGCCAGCGGTGGTTCTGATGCCCGTGATGCGGTTGCGCGTGGTTTGTGGCTTGGGCGAAACAATGGCGATTTTCTGTCCCAAGAGTTGGTTGAGAAGGGTGGACTTCCCCACATTCGGCCGCCCGACGATTGCGACGAAGCCGGATTTGTGGCCAGCAGCTTCCTGCATCGCGCTGTTCGGGATTTCAGAAGGCATGTCCGCCGATTTCTACCTCGGAGCTAAAACACGCTGACATTGACGCCGAGCTTCTCGCCCAGCCAAAGCGCGCGATCCAGGTGATCGCCTTTGCTGTCGCCGGTCGCGGGGTGGACCAGCACGTCGAGCCCTTCGCGGTTCAGCATCAGCCACGGAACCACCTTCGCGAACTCCTCCGGCGCGAAGGCCACCTGATACATCGACTTGAGATGTGGGCCGACGAGCGCGTCGTGCCAGCGGCCGACCACCACCTCGAACCGACTCAATCCCTCGCGCAGCCGCGCAGCCGCCGCTTTAGTTTCCGGATCGTAGTAAATGTGGGCGTGATAGCCCTTGATATCCGCAGCGGGCCTTGGCATGTCTCACCTCCGCGCTGGTCTGAAGAACCATGCTACGTTTCCTTGAGCAACGAAGCAAGCTCGTGTTGCTTCGCTAAACTTTGACTAGGTTAAACCAACGACGGTGGCTGGAGTCCAGTTCTTCATGCGCCGCCTGATACGTTCCGTTTCAGTCTCCCCGTCGTAATTCATACTGCGAGCTTCCTGTAGAAAACTCTTCGCGGAGTCCAACGTGTTGACGTTCACGGTTGCGTAAGAGGAGCTACCTACGGTCAGAACGGCGGCCACATAGATCCCGCATCGCCCACAGATCAAAAAGTCCGCGGTCTTCGTCGCAAAACGATAACGGATCAGTTGGCCTGGATCGTTAACAGTGATCTCAACGTGGCCGTTTGGGTCGGAAGTGCTCCGTGCCCCATGGGCCCGGCAAAACGAACAGGAACAGGCCCTTACCGAAAGTTGACCCGCCGGCACACGGCTTTCAAACTTTACTTCCAGGCTGCCGCAGTGGCAGCGACCTGAAAATACCGTCTCAGGATGCATTGCATCTCCGCTCATCGACCGCGTGTTAAACTTCCCGGTGCAGAGGGCGGCTGCTGCCGCAATTCCAGCACTCGCTGAACTGACCCTCGACCTCGCTGCCACACTTCCTACACTTCCAAGGCTCTGAGACAGATCGAAGTGGAGCGAGAGCCCTATCTAAAACCTCTCGAGCTTCAGCATAGCTGG
>JAHFAP010000232.1 GCA_023250495.1 Deltaproteobacteria bacterium
CGGCGCTCCACCTTGACGAGCCGAGGCACCCCGGTCGCTTTCCGCCGGAGCGCGGCGAGTCGCCCGAGCCCGAACGTCACACCTTACAATTCAGGCTCACAAATTAATTGTATGTCCAACGTTCCCAAATACTACTTTCAGGACATCCCGGCCGAGGTCATGAAAGAGATCATCGACGAGATGCTCTCGCTCAAGCCCGAGCCGGATCTTGCCGAGTTCGAGGAAGTGGACGACTGGCTCAACCGCCACAACGTCGCCCGGACGATTCCCGGGTGGTACGAGTCGATCGGAGAATTCCTCTCCGACTTTCGCTACGAATACTGCTGAGGCGCAACAAGAGAGCGCGGCACGTCCCACGCCCTTTTTTTGTGCTCGGAGCCACCGGCCGAAGTCATGGAAGAGATCGTACGAGAGATGCAGACGGCCCTCCCCGAGCCTCGAAGAAATCGGCAACTTTGTCCACACGGCCTTGACAAGCCCAAAAGAAGGCGTATGATAAGTTTGTGTAGAAAATACACTAACCGTCTTTGCTTAGTGGGGGAAGAATGCAACGTTTCACTGGCGAGGCTCTCTACAAGCTCTTTCGAGCAAATGCGGCCGACATCTATGCGGGACGCTACCCGCTCGAGTACTGCGAAAGACTCGCCGATATGGCAAACGAGGCGTTAGAGCTGCTCTCGCAGAGACATGTGCTGCTTCTAGTACATAACTACCAGTATCCTGAGCTGCAGGAGCTAGCCCGAGACGCCGGCGGCTACATTGGCGACTCGTACGGTTTGACGCTCAAAGCGAAAGAAACCGACTACGAGACGATTGTCTTTTGCTCCGTGGCGTTCATGGCAGAGACCGCAGCCATTCTCCTGCCCGACCGAAGAGTCCTCATCCCGGCACGACCCGGCTGTTCTCTTGCTGACCCGGTTGATGTGGAGGAAATCAGGAAATGGAAGACGAGAAATCCAGACGGGAAGGTGATGTCCTACATCAACACGAAGCCCGATGCGAAAGCCGAAAGCGACTACATCTGCACCTCCCGAAACGCTCCGGCCGTCGTCGCTCACGTGCGCAGTAGGTTCCCGAACGCTAGAATCTATTTTCTTCCCGATAAGTATCTTGCAGCCCACGTCATGAGGACGCTGCAGATAGGTCCGGGAGACATGGATGTATGGGAAGGTGCCTGTCACGTCCACAAGGACCTCAACGAGCACATGATAGAAAATGCTTCGGAGGAGCACTCCGAGGCCGAGCTCCTTATTCATCCCGAGTGCGGTTGTACATCGGCCTGCCTTGCCCGCATTGCTGCCGGAGCATCACCGGGAATCCAATTTCTCTCGACGGAAGGGATGCTGAAACGCGCGCGAGAATCCTCCGCAAAGGAGTTCATCGTGGCAACGGAGGCTGGGATCGTCTACCGCCTCCGACGTGAAATACCGGAGAAAGTCTTCCACCCCGTTCTCTCAACCGCCCACTGCAAATTTATGAAGGAAATTACACTTGAGAACTTGCTCGCGTGCCTGAGAGATGACAAAAATGAGGCTTTCGAGGTTCGGGTGCCGCCAGAAATCGCCAACAAGGCTCGCCACGCCATTGAAGAGGGGATGAGAATTCAATAATTCCCCAAACAGACTCCCTTGACACGGACTGAGTTCGCAAACCTTGATCCACGCATACCTGTCGTAGCCGTTGACGTAGCTATCTTTACCGTCCGCGGCGGTGAGCTTAAGGTGCTCTTGGTGAAAGTTAAAAAGAGACCCTACGCGGGTCTGTGGGCATTTCCCGGGGGAATTATACGGTCGGACGAATCTCTCGAACAGGCGGCGTATCGAGAGCTTGCGGAAAAGACGGGCTGGAGAAATGTGTACCTTGAGCAGCTCTATACGTTCGGAGATGTAGAGCGAGACAGAACCCGTCGCGCGATCTCCACAGTGTATTTCGCACTGGTCAATGCTGAGGGCCTTACACTCAAGACGACCGAAAAGTACGCCGGGATCGAGTGGTTCCCAGTGAAGAAATTGCCTCGCTTGGCCTATGACCATGCTGGCGTCATCCGATACGGCGTAAAGCGCCTCCGCTGGAAGCTGGAGTACTCCAATGTCGTCTGGAGCTTGCTTCCCAAAACGTTCACGCTTACCGAGCTCCAATCTGCTTATGAGGCAATCCTCAGTAAGAAACTGGACAAACGTAATTTCCGCAAAAAGATTCTCTCGCTCAAACTTTTGGCGCCAACCGGCAAGATGAAACGCTGGGGTGCTCACCGACCGGCGGAACTCTACCGATTCAAGACACGGAAACCGGTTATTGTGAAGGTGCTTTGAAAACCTGAAGATCTCAGTGGCAAAAAATCCTCTGATTTCCGGGGACCTATCGCCTGTTCGATCCCCATTCCAACACCGGGATGAAGTCCTACAGCAGTATCGTGACCGCAGTCAAGTGCCGCACTATGGGTGCCCGCAAGCCACTTGCTCGTAATATAGTTGGGCCAGCCAGATGTCCAACGCCCTCCAATTAGTGAGCCAGGTTCGCTCGGACTTAAAGCGTCTGAACGAAAGGATCTTGCACCACCCTTACCTCAATGCCCTCGAAGGGGGTCGGGTCTCACGCGATGCGCTCAGAGTCTTCGCCGGGCAGCAATATCACATCATTACGAGCGACCTACGCAGCATCGCATTGCTCGTTTCGCGGCACGGGAACCTGCCAAGCCGCAAGTTCTTTTTGAACGTGCTGCAAGGTGAGGCGGCAGCGCTGGATGCGCTGCACTCATTCGCTCGTGCACTAGCCATGAGTGGAGACGACCTAGAGGCTTTTGAGCCGTTGCCGGCGGCGCATGCCTATTGTGCCTTCGTTGCCTGGCTCGCGCTCTACGGCTCGGCCGCGGAGCTTGCCGGCGCATTCCTGGTTAATTTTGCCGCCTGGGGTGCCAATTGCGGACGCATGAGCAAGGCACTCAAGGAGAGATGCAACTTTACTGAATCGGACTTGGCCTTCTTCAACCTGTTTGTCAACATGCTACCGTTTGAAGAAGAAGCTGTGGCTGTCATTCAAGGTGGGCTCGACAGAGGCATCCAGCCTCGGCTGATTCATCGTGCCGCTCGGCTGCTGCAAGGATATGAGTTGATGTACTGGGACGCGATGGCCGAAGCAGCGGGTCTTCAGGCGAGCTGGGGAGTTTGATGAAATGACGGAGCGATTCACCGAGCGCCTGCGAAAAAAAGCGGACCGAATTTGGGAAGCGCAGTATCGGCACCCGTTCGTGCGCGGCATCGGAGACGGAACGCTTGGGCTCGAGCAGTTCAAGTTTTGGGTCCGTCAGGATTATGTGTTCCTCATCGGCTATGCGCGACTGCTGGCCCTAGCCGCGGCTCGCAGTCCTGACTTGAACACTATGACCAGGTTCGCGGAACTCCTGTCCGCTACTTTGCAGACTGAAATGAGTCTGCACCGTTCGTATGCCGCCGAGTTCGGCATCAGCCATGAGGAACTGGAACGAGAGCTCCCGGCGCCCACGACGCGGGCCTACACTGACTTCTTACTGCAAGTTGCGGCGACGGGGGATTTCGCCGAACTGGTGGCTGCTTTGCTCCCCTGCATGTGGGGCTTTAGCCAAATCGGACAGCGGTTGGCCGAAAGGTCGCGCTCCGCGGACGAACGCTACGCCAAGTGGGTGGACATGTACGCCTCCCGTGAATTTGCGGAACTGGCCGAGTGGTGCCGCGACTTGCTCGACCGGCTCGCCGAGGGTTTGCCCGCACACTACTTACAGAAGCTCGAAAAAGCCTTCCTTACGAGCAGCCGGTACGAGTGGTTATTTTGGGAGATGGCCTGGAAAATGGAGCGGTGGCCGGTATGACTGATGCCCTCACACCAAGCAACCTATAAAAAGGTCAGAAAGGGGGATAGAAAGGATGGCTATTCCTTGTGTGCTCATCATCGCCGGTTCCGATTCTGGCGGCGGAGCGGGGCTTCAGGCGGATCTGAAGACGGTGTCGGCGCTGGGGGCCTTTGGCATGACGGCGGTCACGGCACTTACGGCCCAGAATACGACAGGCGTGTACGGGGTCGTGGAGATGGAGCCGGAGTTTGTTGCCCGACAAATCGAGGTCTGCATCACCGACATCGCCTGCGATGCGGTGAAGACGGGGATGCTCTCAAACGCCGCGATCATTGAGGCCGTTGCGGCGAAGATACGCGAGCATCGCTTGCGCTTATTGGTGGTTGACCCTGTGATGATTGCCAAAAGTGGTGCGCCACTGCTGCATTCCGACGCGGTTGAAGCTCTCAAGACGAGGCTTTTGCCACTTGCGACCGTCGTCACGCCCAACCTGCACGAGGCAGGCGCGCTCGCCGGACGTGAAGTCAAAACGCTCGAGCAGATGAGAGAAGCGGCACGAGCAATTCGCGACCTCGGTCCCGAAACCGTGGTCGTTAAGGGCGGGCACCTGGAAGGCGTTGCTATTGACGTGCTGTTTGACGGCCGCGATTTCATCGAGTTCCATGCGGAACGCATCGAGACGAAAAATACCCACGGAAGCGGTTGCATCTTCGCCTCAGCTATTGCCGCCAGTTTGGCGCAAGGAAACACGGCACGGAAAGGCGTGGCTGCTGCCAAAGAGTTCGTGACCGCAGCGATTCGCGGCGGGTTGGCCATTGGAAAGGGTTACGGCCCGGCCAATCCGATGGCCTTGCTACCTCCACGATACAAAGGAACCTAGCAAAACGCGCGTCTTCTAGGGCCTTCGTTTGACCCGCACATCACTTCGACTGTCCCGATCGAAGAGAGCGACAACTTTTCTTACACCAGCTTGACAAGCCGGGAGGAAGCTATATATTAGTTTGTGTAAGAAACACACTAACCGCTGCTTTTTGAAAGACGAAGAATGAAGCGTTTCACTGGCCAAGGCCTCTACAAGCTGTTTCGAGCAAACGCTGCTCTCGCAGAAACATGTGCTGCTTCTACTGAATCTCGCATAATATGGGTGACATCCGAAGAGGGTTCTGGTAGGTTGCCGCGCAATTTT
>JAHFAP010000233.1 GCA_023250495.1 Deltaproteobacteria bacterium
GCGAGAGCAGCGGCGCCGCCGGGCAAAAGGTTCTAGCAGCGGCGCGGGCTGGAGCCTGTTTCTTACGCTCGCAGGCGGCATGCAGGAGCTGGTGGAGAGCATCGCAAGCCGCCTCCCGGTGGGGGCCGTGCGCCTCCGCGCGAAAGCCCTCGGGCTGGCCTGGGACAGCGCGAAAAGAACCTGGACGGTTGCCACAAACGAGGAAAGGTTTGAAGCCGATGGCGTCATCCTGGCGGCGCCAGCCGACGCGGCCGCAGAGCTGCTTGCCCCACTCGCGCCCAAGCTCTCCGACGAGTTGAATGAGATCCCTTATTGTTCGACGGCCACAGTCACCCTGGCCTATCGCGAGGATGAAGTCCCGCGCAACCTGAACGGCTTCGGCTTTGTGGCGCCGACCGTTGAGTCGCGCAAGATCATGGCCTGCACCTTCAGCAGCGTAAAATATCCTGGCAGAGCGGCGCAGGGGTTCGTGCTGCTCAGGGCGTTTGTCGGAGGGGCGCTACAACCTCTTCTGTGTGAGCAAGATGACCGCGCGCTGGAGAGCAGCGTGCGTCAAGAGCTGAAGGATCTATTGGGAATTGGAGCTGAGCCGATCATTTGCCGCATTCACCGCCACCCGCGTTCGATGCCGCAGTACCATGTCGGCCATCTCGAAAGAGTCCAGCGCATAGAAGACCACCTGAAGAAGCTTCCCGGTCTTGCGCTCGCGGGCAACGCCTATCACGGCGTAGGAATTGCGGACTGCGTTCACAGCGGCGAAAAAGCATCTGAGAATCTGTTGCATGCTGTTGAGAGAGTGGAAGCGCTCTAGGGCTTCGGGACTGCCGCCGGCTTGCCTTCGCTGTCATACACTTCGACAGAACCGTACGGTTCCAGTGTCGGCTTGATCTTGCGACCGTCGCCCACGGCAACAAGCTGCATTGTTTCCGGGTCGAGATACTTGCGCGCTACGCGCTGCACGTCGTCCGCGCTCACTGCCATGATCTTGGCAGGATAGGTGTCCCAGTAGTCGTCCGGCAGGTTATAAATCTTCCGCGTGATCGCAAAGCCGAGCATCCGCGTCGGCTGTTCGAGCGACAGCGCGAAATTCGCCACCACCGACCGCTTCGTCTCTGCCAGTTCCGCCTCACCCACTTTCTCCTCCCGAATGCGGCGTATCTCGTGAAAGAATTCGGTGAGGGCGCCGTCTGTCACCTCGGTGCGCATATTGCCGCCGGCACGCCACGGCCCTGGATATTCTACGGCGGTGAAGTTGCTGTAGACCCCGTAGGTGTAGCCCTTCTCCTCGCGCAGGTTTAGGAACAGTCGGGCCGCAGGGCCGCCGCCCAAAATGTGGTTCATCACCACCATCGGAACGTAGTCTTCACTACGGCGCCCGATGGCGATATTGCCAAGGACCACGGTCGTCTGCACGGAGTCGCGGCGGTCCACCAGATAGATTTTACGGTTCGAAACCGGAACCGGATCAGCAGGCAACACCCCGCTGACCTCGCGCTGCCGCCAATCGGCCAACCATTTTTCAAGCTCGGGGATGAGTTCGGCGGCCCGGACATCTCCGGCGATCCCCAGGATAGCTTCCTGCGGCGTATAGCGTTCCCGGTGCCATTCCATGAGCGCCTCGGGCGTGAGCGCATCGACCGACTCCGGCGTCGGCGAGACGACGGCGGCCGGATGGCTGCCGAACACGGCGCGACCGAACCGTTCCTCGGCGAGAAAGCCCGCCTTGGATCGCTGCTGGCGCAATTGGACCTTGAGTTGCTGCTTTAGTCGGGTCAGCTCAACGTCCGGAAAGCTGGGATGCAGCAAGACATCGGTGGCCAAGGCAAACCAAGCGTCGAAATTGTCGCTCAGCCCGGAGGCACTGAGCACGGACTCCGCGGAGCCGAAACCGGAAGAGGCCGTCAGCGCGGCGCCCTGCCGGTCCATCTCTTCGGCGATCTGCTTGCTGGTGCGCGTTTGCGTTCCCTCTCGGAGCATCTCCGCCGTGACATTAGCCAAGCCCGTGAGCTTCTCCGGCTCAAAGATACCGCCGGCGCCGCGTATGTAGAACTGCGCGAAGACGGCGGGAAAGCGGTGGTCTTCCACGACCAGCACGGTGAGACCGTTTTTCAGCTTTGCCTCAACCGGCCTGGAGAGCTTTACTCGAAGTATCTCGGTCGAAACCGGCGCCTTGTTCTTGCGTTCGACCTTCGTTACCGGACTGCTTGAGGACTCCTGACCGAATGCCTGCACAGGCAACTCTGGCAGGTCCGGCACCGCCAAGGCCAGCAGCGCGGCAACCTCCAGAAGCCATCCTAGGAAATCTTTCGAGCGATACTTCATTGCCCACTCCGGGCGGATTACCGGGCTGGTGCTTCAACGGCCCCAGCTTTGGGCACCGTTGTAACCACAGTCCGATTCGTTTCTTTCAGATAGGCGCGGGCGACCCGTTGGAGATCATCTTTCGTGACCTGAGCAATTTTCGACTGAACCGTATTGATCAGCCCCGGGTCGTCGTAATAAACCGCATAATGGCCGAGCAGTATGGCTCGGAACTGCGTGCTATAGAGATCTTGTGCGCGCTGGCGACGCGATTGCATCCGCACTTTTTCCAATTCCCAGCTGGCGACGGGATCGCTCTTGATGCGCTCGATCTCGTCGTAGACCAGCTTTTCGACTTGCGCGAGGCTCTTGCCGGGCCGCACCGACACGGAAACCCGAAAAAGCGACGGACCCCGGCGCTCATCCGGATGCGCCGACACGCTCACGGCCGTCTCTTTTTCCTTCACTAGTAGCTGGTAAAATCGCGACGACGTGCCGGCGGTCATGACCCGGCCCAACACCTGGAGCGCGTACCAATCGGCCGTGTTGCCAGCCGGGATCTTATAAACGATGTCGATTCGGGGCGTCTGAGCAAAGGCGTCGTCGATCGTTCTGCGCCGCTCGCCTTTCTGCTCGGGCTCCGTCATATCGACGGCGGGAGGCGACGGCTGCGGAGAGATGCTCTCAAAGTACTTCTTGACCAAGGTTAGGGCCTCGTTCGTCCTAAAGTCTCCCACCATCGATAAGACCGCGTTGTTCGGCGCGTAGTACATCTTGAAGAACGCGCCGGCGTCTTCGATAGTCGCCGCATTCAGGTCTCCCATGGAGCCGATCGTGGAATGCTTATAGGCGAAGTTGCCGTAGGCAGCGTCGAGGATTGCTTCGTACGTCTTTCCATAAGGTTGATTGTCATAGCTCTGCCGCCGCTCCTCTTGCACGGTGCGCCGCTGGTTGTCGAAATTCTGCCGGTTGATATTCAGCGAGCGCATCCGCTCAGCCTCCAAGAATAAACCCAGCTCCAACTGGTTTTTCGGTAGAGTCTCGAAGTAGTTCGTCCGATCGGCATTGGTCGTCCCGTTCATCCGTCCTCCGTTGGTCAAGACCAGAATGAAGTGCTCCCCCTTGCCGACGTTCTCCGAGCCCTGAAACATCATGTGCTCGAACAAATGGGCGAAACCGGTCCGGCCCGCACGCTCGTCCCGCGAGCCGACATTGTACGTCACACAAATCGAGTATGTAGGCGCGGCGTGGTCCTCTGAAAGGATCACCCTCAATCCGTTTTTCAACTTGAACTCCCGGAACGGAACCTCGATGGCTTTGGCAAGGTTGCTGAGTTTCTGAATCGGTTCCGGCGCAGCCGTCTGGGCGAGCAACGCTGGATGAAACGGCGTCAGGCTCAAAAACCCCGCCAGAACAAGTTGCAGGCTCTGCATCGGATTCTCCTAAAGCAAGACCAAATTTTCCGCAAGCACTTACTTAAACTCTTGAAGGCTCAAGCGCGGCTCGTAGAGCATCTGGATGACGATCCCATCCGGATCGGCAAGGTAAAACGAGGCGCTCCCGTCGCGGTGGATCTTGAAGGGCTGGACGATCTTAAGTCCTCTAGCGCGAAACTCCTCTTCCAGCTCCCGAACTCGCTCGATGCTCTCGACCACAAAGCCCAAGTGATCCAGAGATTCTCCGGCCGCCGAAGCGTCCGTCCCTTGAGGCAGTTCATGCAGAGCAAGATTATCGCAACCGGAGGAGAGATAGACGTTCTGCGGGTCGGGCTCCCAGACGACCTCCATCCCGAAGAACTGCTGATAAAAAGTCTTGGAGCGGTGGATGTCTCGCACCTTCAGGGCGACGTGGCGCAGCCCCTTGAGCCCTCTGACGGCACTCATGAGGGGCTTATACCACAAGCAACGCCCCTTGCGTAGGGAGGGAAAAAGAGGGATAGTTTTAGCTATGAAAGAGGCGCTTTGGTGGGAGACAGAAGAGGATGGCCGCATCCTCTGCACCCTTTGCCCGCGCTACTGCCGGATAGGAGAGGGCCAGGCCGGCTTCTGCTACATCCGCAAAAATATCGGCGGCAAACTCTATTCGCTGGGCTACGGAAGATCGACCGGCTTTGCCATCGATCCCGTCGAGAAGAAACCGCTGAACCATTTTCTGCCCGGCACCGGCATCCTGAGCTTCGGCACTGCCGGCTGCAATCTGGGGTGCCGCTTCTGCCAGAACTGGAGCATCAGCAAGGCCAAACTGGACGATGCTCAAAGCTTGGGCGCGACTCCTGAGGAGGTTGTCAAGCTGGCACGGATGCATAACGTTCCGAGCATCGCCTTTACGTATAATGACCCGGTCATTTGGGGAGAGTATGTGATCGACATCTCGCGCCTGGCGCGCCAGTGCGGCCTAAAGAGCGTCATGGTGACAGCCGGCTACATCACCCCCGAAGCGCGTGGAGAGGTCTATCGCTACATCGACGCGGCCAACGTAGACCTCAAAGCCTTTACCGAGAGATTCTACCATAAGCTGACCTTCTCCCATCTCGATCCCGTCTTGGAGACACTCAAATGGCTTAAGAACGAAACTGACGTCTGGTTTGAGATCACTAATCTGATGATCCCGGGAGAAAACGACGACCCAGAGGAGACCAGGCAGCTCTGCGACTGGGTGCTCAAAAACCTTGGAGACAGCGTTCCCCTCCACTTCACCGC
>JAHFAP010000234.1 GCA_023250495.1 Deltaproteobacteria bacterium
CTTCCCGGCTTGGCTATACCGGGCAATCGTGCAACGTTCTTCCAATGAAAGTTGTTCATAGTTTTGTCCCATGGCAACACCTTATACAAAAAGTGTTGCACTTCGTTTGTGAATTTAGGGCATCCAGGGTGGTCGCGGAGGGATCAATGAGGCAAAGACTGGATTCCCGTTTTCACGGGAATGACAGAATGGGGAGGTAGTCGACTTCCAGTCGACAGTTTTGGAACCCCTCGGCTTGGAGCCGAGGGAGGTTCGTGTCTCATTCGGAGATGGAAAAACCCCCGCGTCTTCAAACGAAGCAAGGTTGTCATTCTGAGGCGGAGCCGAAGAATCTCATGGACTAACCGAGATCCTTCGCTTTCGCTCAGGATGACTCAAATGCTGATGAGTTAGCACGAGGACTAACAGTGAAGCTTTCTGCTGCTGAAAATTTCGCTGGCCCGGCTATATCCGTTAAGCGAGCAGAATGGCGCCTCGCGGAGATCGCCAGGCGCTTGGTGGAGATCTCCGGCTCGGGGGCCGCGGCCTCGCTCACGCTCGCCTTCGGCCTAGTGCTGGAGGCGCAGCAGCAGGGCGAACCGGTCGGCTGGGTCACGCCGAGCCATAGTTTTTTCTACCCGCCCGACGCCGCTCGAGGAGGCGTGGATCTCGCCGCCTTGGTGATCGTCCGCGTGCCGGAGGCCCAGGCTGTCCCTCGGGCCGGAGAAAAGCTTTTGCGCTCGGGCGCCTTCGGCCTGGTGGTGCTCGACGTCGGCGCTGGCGAGATTCCGACGCCGCTTCAGGCGCGCATGGCCGCGCTCGCCCAGCAGCATCACGCCGCGTTGGTTTGCCTCACGGAGAAAGAAAGCAGGGAGCCGTCGCTGGGATCGCTCGTCTCGCTGCGGGTTCAGGCCCGGCGAGTGAAAAATTCCGAAGGCCAGTTCACGTGCGAGCTAAGAGTTCTCAAGGACAAACGTCATGGCCCTACATGGTCGCAGACAGAGGTGTGTTATGGACCACTCGACGGTGAGCTCACGGTCGAACCGGCTGGCTTGCGCTAATCTTCCGGCCTTTCCGCTCCAGCTCCAGCTCAGGCGCCGTCCCGAGTGGGCCGGCCATCCGGCGGTAGTTGTAGCCGAAGACAAGCCGCAGGGAAAGATCCTCTGGGTAAACAGGAAGGCGAGGGGAGCCGGAGTAGTTCCCGGTCTCCGCTATGCCGCCGGCTCTTCCCTGACGCCGAATCTCCGCGCCGGCGTGATTCCATCCGCTGAAGTCAAAAAGGAAGCGGCGCTGCTGACGGAGCGCTTCATGCGCTTCACTCCCGCGGTCGAGCCTTCTCAAGAGGAGCCTGGAATCTTCTGGCTGAGTGGGATCGGGCTCGCTTTGCTCTATCCTTCAGCGAAAGAGTGGGCGCGCGCGCTTCATGCAGATATAGAAGCTCAAGGTTTTCGAGGAAGCGTCGTGGTGGGCTTCACCCGCTTCGGCACTTATGCGGTGGCGAAGACGAAAGAAGGGATAGTGGTCTTCGCGGATCCTTCCGAGGAGCGTGCGGCGGCCCGCGAGGTTTCTCTTGACCATCTCGACCTGGAGCCGGATCTCCGCGACACGTTTTTTAAATTAGGGATAAAGACCATAGGCGCGCTGCTCGCTCTTCCGGCCGGAGGGCTCTACGAACGCTTCGGGCCGAAGGCCTATCGCCTTCACCGGATGGCCTCGGGCGATTTGTGGCAGCCGCTTCAGCCGTGCGCGCCCGAAGAACCTGTCCGGCAGAGACTCCTGCTCGACGATCCGGAGAGCGACAGCGAGCGCCTGCTCTTCCTTATAAAGCGGCTACTCCATCCCATGCTCGCGGCTCTCGCCGCCCGGAGCCAGGCGCTCGCGGAGCTGCGGCTCCGCTTTCTTATAGATAGAGGCGGCTGGCGTGAGGAGCGCATCCGTCCCGCCGCGCCCACGCTCGATTCGGTCCAGATACTGGATCTGGTTCGCCTGCGCCTTGAAACCATGGAACTCTCCGCCGGTATCAAGGAGATCGAGCTTGTGGCAGGGGCGACCCCGGCCACGGCCGAGCAGCTCCGTTTTTTTACTGAGCAACCTGCGCGGGATCTCACTGCCGCCGATCGCGCGCTGGCGCGTCTCAGGGCGGAATTCGGCGACGCGTCCGTGGTACGGGCGAAGCTGACCGACGGCCATCTTCCCGAAGCCCGCTTTGCGTGGGAGCCTCTCGAGCGCGTGGAATTTCCGAGACCTCAGCCGCAAGAACCTAGTAGGCTGCTGAAAAATAGACTTTCATGCTTCGACAAGCTCAGCACGAACGGAAATTACTCAACGATTTCAACACGAGGGCCGTTCGCCCTGAGCCCTTCGACAAACCAGCCGTTCGTCCTGAGCCCTTCGAAGGAGACGGCTGGTTGGCTCAGGACAGGGCTCTCGAAGGGTGAACGGGGAGTTTTTCAGCATCCTGCTAGAACTCTGGTGCGCCGAATCATGGCAAAACCTGTTCCTCTGCCTTCTCAGCCACGAAGTCACGACGACGGCTGGCTGCTCCTCGGACCGAGATACGGCTCGGTGGAGAAACTTTCCGGGCCGTATCTCATCTCCGGCGGCTGGTGGAATCGAGAGATCCATCGCGAGTACTACTTCGCCGAAACCCGCCGCGGCGACCTCTTATGGATTTATTACGACCGCCATCGTCGGAGATGGTTTTTACAGGGATGGGTGGAATAACGCGTCGGAAGTACGACGCGTTCAAATTGTTCAATATGGTTCAAAGTTGTTCAAGAGTTGAATCGAGGGAGGGAGATCTCATGGTGGTAAAATATTTTGAGGACTTGGAAGTCTGGCAAGAGGCGCGACAATTAACCCGACAAGTTTATCGGCTGACGGAGAATTCGAGATTCTCGAAGGACTTTGGTCTTAGCAACCAGATCCAGCGTGCTGCGGTTTCGATCATGTCCAACGTTGCTGAGGGATTCGAGCGGGGCGGGAATCAAGAATTCATCCAGTTTCTTTACATTGCGAAGGGTTCATGCGGCGAAGTGCGATCTCAGCTTTATGTGGCACTGGATCAAGGATATGTGGCGCAAAAGGAATCCGATGAACTGATAAAGTCCTGTAGGCACTTATCGGTCATGATTAGTAACTTGATTGATTATCTAAAACGCAGCGGCATGAAGGGAGAAAAGTTCAAGAAGCCTCCGTACAGAACGATGAAGGAGGAACTCGACAGGCTTGTCAAGGATTCCGGTCCTTGAACCATCTTGAACTCTTTGTACGTCTCGAACCACTTTGAACTATTTTGAACATCTTGAACCACATTGAACTTCATGAACTTCCGATCCTTGAACACTTTGAACTATGTTGAACCAATTTGAACTCTGCAGCTTTTCGTTGGCGAGTGCCGCTTGACATGATTTTCGTAAATGGGGGATATTTGGCGCACTGCGTACTCCTGGACCTTGGTTTCGGGTGCTGACAGAAGGTATCCAAGAACATGAATACACCACCGGACCTTCGCGAAGACGGACGAGCGCTGGCACAGATTCAGCCCTACGCAGAGGAAAAACACCGTCTTCTGATGTACTATGCAAGTCTCTTTGCGCGAGCAATCCGAGACAAATGGGACTCGATAGTCTATTTGGACCTTTTCTCTGGTCCTGGGAGAGCGACGATCGATGGCAGTAATAGAATAGTGGCGACCTCACCGTTATTGGTTCTCGGGCTTGATGATAAGTTCGACCGATATATTTTCGTTGACGCAGATAGTAAGAACGTGGCTGCATTAAAAGCCCGTATAGCGGAAGAATTTCGGCACTTGGCCACTCTTGTAAAAAAGGGAGACATTAACCAGATGGCGAGTGAAGTAATCAGTGCAATGCCCATACCGGGGAAGAGTCGCAAGGTTTTAGGATTCTGTTTTCTCGATCCATATCGCATGAGTAACCTTAGATTCTCGACTATCCGGGAGCTAAGCCAAAGGTTTATGGATTTCTTAATCCTCATACCTACGGGGATGGATGCGAAACGAGCAGAGCAGTACTACGTCCAAAGCAAGAATAAGACCGTAGACCTATTTCTTGGGGACGACCGGTGGCGCGAGAAATGGAAAGAGGAAAAAAGGGTCGATGGAGATTACGGCGATTTTATTGTCCGCGAATTCACGCGCTCAATGAATTCCTTGAGGTTTTTAGGAACGGATCTGACAGACACAGTCCCGGTAAGAAATGATAAGAATAGTATCGTTTATCGGCTAGCGTTCTACAGCAAGGACAAGCTCGGCATCAAGTTGTTTAAACAAAGCAAGAAATACTCGAAGCTACAGATCGATCTGTTCGAATAGAGCCATGGCACAGTTGTCCGATATAGAGTGGACCGACGCGACTTGGAACCCGGTAACCGGGTGTACGAAGATCAGCCCCGGCTGTAAGAACTGCTACGCGCACCGGATGGCGCATCGTCTCCACGCGATGGGTCAGCCCCGGTACCGGAACAACTTTAACCTAACTTTGCACCCGGACTTGCTTGAACAACCTTTGCGCTGGGCTACGCCGCGCAAGGTCTTTGTCAATTCGATGAGTGACCTTTTTCATCCTGAGGTTCCAGTCGATTTTATACAAGCCGTATTTGACATTATGGGGCAAGCCTATTGGCACACATTTCAAATTTTGACCAAGCGCTCAGAGCGACTAATCGAGCTGGCGAGACAGCTTCCTTGGCACGATAATGTCTGGATGGGCGTAAGCGTGGAAAATAGAGATTACACTTACCGTGTCGAGCACTTGCGGAAAGTGCCTGCGGCGGTTCGTTTCCTGTCTGTCGAGCCATTGTTAGGACCCATTCCTCGGCTACCACTACAAGGAATTGATTGGGTTATTGTGGGAGGGGAGTCCGGACCCCGATGTCGCAAAGTAGAGCCGCAGTGGGTGCGGCATATCAGAGATCGATGTATTGCCTACGGGGTACCTTTCTTCTTCAAGCAGTGGGGTGGAACTAGAAAAAAACTATCTGGTCGTGACCT
>JAHFAP010000235.1 GCA_023250495.1 Deltaproteobacteria bacterium
ATGAAGCCGGCGATGATCCGCATCGTGGTCGTCTTCCCGGCACCGTTGGGTCCGAGAAGGCCGAGGATCTCTCCTCGTTGGGCGGTGAAAGAGACGTCCTGAATGGCGCGAAAATCGCCGTAGTATTTCGTCAGCCCGCGAACTTCAACCATGAGACACCTTCATGTAAACGCTTGCTCCGCCTTTGTCAAGAATGTCACAGGCCGTTGAATAAGGCCCATCGTCCCTCATCCTTCATCCTTCGCGAAGTGCGCCTCGGTTGGGGATTGCTTAAATTGCTTATAGAGAGTTATCATCGAATTCGACATGTTCATGTTAAGGGAAAGCTTGCTACTGTTGATCGCGGTTGCCATCGTGTCCGGGTGCGTGCCGCCGCAGATTCCGCGGGAGGCGCTGCAGTTGTCGCAAGCAAGCCAGGCGGTCCGCAAGCTGCAGAGCCGGCGCTTCGAGACCAAGGAGGAACAGAAGCTGCTCGGCGCCGGCGCCGCTGTTCTCCAGGAAATGGGATTTACCATCGATGGCCGCGAGGCCGAACTGGGACTGATTGCGGGCTCGAAGAAGCAATCGGCGTATAACGTAGGTGAAATAGCGGCGTCGGCTGCGGTGGCGATCGTTACGACAGCGCTCCAAATTCCCCAGTCGATGCCGTTCAGCAGGGAGCAGTGGGTGAGGGCCTCGGTGGTGACCAGGTCTGGGGAAGAAGGCACAAATATCGTGGTGCGCGTTACTCTTCAGCGGGTTGTCTGGGACACTGAAGACAAGGCAGCCAAATCGGAGCTGCTGAAAGATCCTGAAACGTACCAAGTCTTTTTTGACAAGCTCTCCAAAGCGGTTTCTCTAGAGGCGCATGAGTAGTAATCCGGCAGTGAGATTCCGCGATATCGGCGCCCGGTTGCTGATCATCGCCGTGCTGAGCGGGTGTCAATACAGGGCTCGGGACTTTGTCGAAGTTCCCGAGAATCAGTTCAAGACCCGAGGCGCTCAGAGCCGCGCCTTCGCAACAACCGACCGCGAAAAGATGTTGCGGAGCATCATCGCGACCCTGCAGGATGTGGGCTTCATCGTCGACCACGCCGACCATGCTCTAGGGTCGGTCGGCGGAACGAAGTTGGACCACTACGCTCTTAAAATGACGGTGACTGTCCTGCCGCGGGGGACGACCCAGCTGCTCGTTCGAGCCAGTGCCAGATACAATGTGACTCCGGTCTTAGACCCCGACCCCTACCAGAAGTTTTTTGCGGCGCTCTCCCGGGCGATGTCCCTGGAAGCCCAACAGGCAGATTGAAGAACCGGCGGATCCGGAAACCCGGATGGTCCGGAAGTGCCTAAAAAATCAGGATCTTTTCCGCTTTCCGGCCTCCATTTAGCTTGACAACAGAGGGGAATTCACTATACTAAAGAGCGATTTTTTGTCCTCTCGGATGGGCCATGAAGATTCTGGTGAATCGGATCACGGAATCCCCGAAGGATCTGAGCTTTTCGGAAGGGATCGAGGAATTGAATCTGCTTTACGGCGACGAGCGCGCTAGGGACTTTCGCTTTCCTTCTCTGGTCGACGTTCGGCTCGTATATTCCCGGTCCGGGACGGAATTGTTTTTCCACGGGTCGATCGGCGGGACGATGGAAGGATATTGCAGCCGGTGCCTCAAAAGCTATCAATTTCCATTGGATCAGAAATTCGATTTTGTCTTGACCCCGGCGCCGTCTTCGGTTAAGAGCAAAGAGTTGAATCGTGACGAGATGGGGTTGAGTTTCTACCGCGAAGACGAAATCAATCTATCCCCCTTTATTCGGGAACAGGTGTTGCTGGCTCTTCCGACCCGCCCCCTCTGCGATGATAGATGCCGCGGGCTGTGCCCGGGCTGCGGCGCTGATCTCAACGATGAGCCGTGCCTGTGCGCCTCGTCGACGGGAGATTCGCGCATGGCCCTTTTCCGCACCATAAAGTTGGATCAGTAGCCTTCCGCCGATTTTTCGTGCCTTTCCGCTGCCGTAGCGGGGAAGGGCAAGAAGGGAAATAATAGAGATGCCGGTACCCAAGAGAAGAACGTCCAGGAGCAAGAAAAACAAACGCAGATCCCATGATGCTTTGACCGCGCCTCAATGGAGCGCGTGTCCCAAATGCGGGGAAGCTGTCTTTCCCCATCGCGCTTGCCCCAGTTGCGGCTTCTATCGCGGCAGGGCCGTAATTCCCGTTGAAGCGAGCTGAGCTTCTGCCCATCTTTTATGCTGAAGATCGCCGTTGATGCGATGGGAGGCGACCGCGCGCCGCGCGCCGTGGTGGAGGGCGCGCTCTTGGCCGCCCGGGACCTTCATGTTCAGATCGTTCTTGTCGGGCAGAAAGAAATCGTAGAACAGACGCTCTCACAACTCGGGCCCGCGCCCTCGTCGGTTGGGATTGTGCCTGCCTCCGAAACCGTGGCCATGGACGAATCGCCGAGCGCGGCGCTGAGAAAGCGTAATTCTTCGATAAAGGTCGCCTTTGAGTTGATGAAGCAGGGGCAGGTCCAGGCCGTGGTCAGCGCGGGAAACTCCGGGGCCATGATGGCCACCGGGATGTTCGTCCTGGGGAATCTCCCGCAGGTGGATCGGCCGGCAATCTTGGTGGTGATTCCAACTCCCGGCAAGGGGACGGTTATTATCGACGCCGGGGCCAACGTGGACTGCAAGCCGCGCCATCTGGTCCAGTTCGGCCTCATGGGCTCCATCTATGCTGAGCAAGTTCTAGGTGTTTCTTCTCCGCGGGTGGGGGTGTTGAGCAATGGCGAGGAAGAGGGGAAGGGAAACGAACTGACGCGCGCCGCGAGCGAGCAGCTTTCCGACACTTCTTTGAATTACCTCGGCTATGTTGAAGGAAGAGATATCTTCAGCGGCGCGGTAGACGTCGTCGTCTGTGATGGCTTTACGGGTAACGTAATGCTCAAAACAATGGAAGGCCTGGCCGGATTCATTGTGCGGGCGCTCAAAGACGCCTTTCAGCGGACCGCGCTCAGCCGCATCGGATATCTCCTGAGCCGAAGTTCTTTGCGCCGCGCGTATACCCAGCTCGATTACACGGAGTACGGGGGCGCGCCCTTGCTGGGGCTGAACGGCCTAGCCATCGTCGCTCACGGCGGCTCCGGTCCCAAGGAGATCAGAAACGCCATCCGCGTGGCCAAGGAGGCGGTCGCGCACGATGTCAATCGCCACATCACCCAATTGCTCGGCAAGACCGCTGAAGAGGAGGGCCATAAGCCGGAAAAACCCGCACGAAGACTTTGGCGGCGCGTCCGATCCAAGCTCGAGAGCCTCGGTGAAGAGCCAGAGTCTGAAGAGGAAGGAAGAGAGAGCAAAAGTGGGGGAAAGGGTTAAGGTCGCCTTTGTTTTTCCCGGCCAGGGTTCGCAGTATGTGGGAATGGGGAAGGATCTCTGTGAGCGGTTCGATGTGGCGAAGCGGGTCTTCATTGAGGCGGACGAGGTCTTGGGATTGCCCCTGAGGCGGCTTTGCTTCTCGGGTCCTGAAGAGGAACTGAAGCTCACCGAGTACACTCAACCCGCGATTCTGACAGTTTCAATCGCCGCCCTCCGCGCGTTGGAGTCGGAGACTCGCGTAGAGCCTGTTTGTGCGGCAGGCCACAGCCTGGGAGAGTACAGCGCTTTGGTCGGAGTCGGCGCGCTTGCCTTCGCCGATGCCGTCAAGGTAGTACGGGAGCGGGGAAAGCTGATGCAGGAGGCTGTCCCGCCTGGCGCGGGCTTGATGGCGGTTATTCTGGGACTGTCTTCCCTGGAAGTTCAACAGCTGTGTGATGAGGCCGGTCAGGGGGAGGTCGTTGCGCCAGCCAATTTCAATGGCGCGGGACAGGTCGTCATCGCCGGCGCCAAGGCAGCCGTGGTTCGGGCGATGGCCTTGGCGCGCGCGCGCGGGGCCAAAAGAGCGCTCGAACTCCCTGTCAGCGCGCCGTTTCACTGCGCGCTGATGCTTCCCGCCGCTGAGGGACTGAAGCGGCTGCTGGCCGACATCGACGTTAAACCCTTCTCCATCGGGGTGATCACCAATGTTGAGGCCGCGCTCAACCGGGACTCGGCCAGGGTGAAATCACTGCTGGTCGAGCAGGCCGTGCGTCCGGTGCGCTGGGAGGAGTCAGTGCGGCGCTTGGAGGAATTGGGGTGCGAGCGCGTTCTGGAGATCGGGCCGGGGAAGGTCTTGAGCGGCCTGATTAGAAGAATCAGCTCGAAGCTTAAGACGGACAATGTCGAACATCCTCAAGACCTGAGGAAAATCAAAACCAACAACTGAAACGCCATTGGACTTACAGGGTCAACTAGCCTTAGTGACCGGCGGGAGCCGGGGAATCGGCAGAGCCGTCGTCCTGGCGCTCGGGCGCCACGGAGCGCGCGTCATGATCAACTACCTTGGCAATCATTCGGCCGCCGCGGAGACACTCAAGCAGCTCCAGGCCGACGGGGGTAGCGGAGAGCTCTATCCGTTCGACGTTTCCGAGGAGCGCCAGGTGGAGGACGGGGTAAAAAAAATCGTTGACCAACACGAAAAAATTGATATTCTAGTCAACAACGCTGGCATGACCTCGGACAATCTTTTGGTCCGGCTCAGGCAAGAAGACTGGGATCGCGTGCTCGGCATCAACCTCAGAGGCACGGTCCATTGCACCAAGGCGGTTTGTCGTGGGATGATCCGCAAGCGCTATGGCCGCATCGTCAACATGACGTCGGTGGTCGGCCAGATTGGAAACGCAGGGCAGTCGGCCTACGCGGCTTCGAAGGCGGGTATGATCGGCTTCACCAAGGCGATGGCCAGAGAGTTGGCCGCGCGCGGGATTACGGTCAATGCGGTCGCGCCGGGCTACATCGACACGGAGATGACAGCTAAGCTGCCGGGCAAACTTCAGGAGGAGTTCCTGCATTCGATACCTTTGGGTCGGTTCGGAGCTTGCGAGGATGTAGCCGAGGCGGTTTGTTTTCTTGTCGGTCCGGGAGCCAGCTATATCACCGGG